>NZ_AKWZ02000002.1:0-195000 GCF_000306235.2 Leptospira fainei serovar Hurstbridge str. BUT 6 | reverse complement strand
GATAGGATTAAAAACGAAGGAAGCATTGTATTCGGCGGAAAGAATTCCTCCTGTCGCATAATTTAGTAGCGTATTTTCTTAGAGAACAAAAAAGCTTTCCGCTTATTTGTTAGCGGAAAGCTTTCGAATTGAAACGTTTTAGGAAATATAATTTAATTGGGCTCAATCGATATTATGTTTTTCTTTTAGATTCCAGATACTTTGTAAGTTCGTCTCGGAAAGAATATTTTTTAGTTCCCATCAGATAACGAAAGGCGCTAATCATGACGTCGGGTCGAGGAGGATCTCCCGCTATAAAAAGGTCGGGCTCCTTTGGAAGTTTGCCTCTTTTGAAAAGGCCGCCGGAGACGGCTTCTGTTCCGCAAGCGATGAGCGCTTTTGTTTCCGGCATGGTATCCCAGGCTATTTGAAGCGGTTTTTCCATGTTAATTCCGACAGGCCCCGCATAGACGAGAGCGTCTGCATGCTTAGGAGAAGCAACGACTCTCACCATACTTGCTTCACTATCAAATACCGCGTTAAAGCTCGCGTTGATTTCCGCTTCGGTCGAATTGTTTCCGCTGGCAGCGACCTCCCTATATTGAAATCCGGTGTTTTGGGTAATTTTCCTGAATTCCTTGGCGTTTTCTGAGATCGTTTCGGAGTATTCGGCGGGAATTCCATCTATATAAGAAACAACTAATGCTTTCCGATCGACCGAATAGACATGGATGAATCCGGAGTCTTCTATCTTGCCGTCGGGACAAGCTTCGGCGCAGAGTCCGCATTGTAAACAGGCTCCGTAATCGAAGACGATTTCCTTTGCGGATTTAATCTCGACCGCTTTAGTAGGGCAAACCTTTTCGCAAGCTTTGCAATCCAAGCAGGAAGTCCCTTTTTTGAAATTAGGAACTGGAATCCCTCGCGCATTCGGATTGGTCGGCAGGACTTTCTTAAAGTCCATATTCTTTGCCGGTTTGAAAATATTAAGAACTTCGTACAGTAGTTTCATAAATCGACACCCACATAACTGAGGTTGAAGGATTTGTTATTCAGGGGAAAATCTCCGATATTCTCGCCTCTTACGGCCAGCTCCAACGCGTGCCAATTCAACACGGATGGATCTCGCACATAAGCGTCCAGAATCGAACCGGAAGAATCCAGGTTGACTGCGACCAAAACGGGACCTCTCCACCCTTCGGCAGAACCGAAATAGAGACCCGATTTCGGCTTGGAACTTTTTGCTTTAGCCAGCGCAGCGGCAGCTTTCGGGAATTCGATTAACAACGGAATCGCTTTTTCCAACCACTCTCCGCTATTCTTCAACTCTTCATAACGAAGATAGAATCTGGACCATGCGTCTCCCCTCATCTGCCCCGCGTCTAACGTAAGATTCAAAGGCTCCGGCGTAATCGAATAAGAAGAATCGTGTAACCGAAGATCTCTGGATAGTCCGGTACACTTTTCGACCATGCCCACAAATCCGAGATTCTTAATCTGTTTTTGGTGAATGATACCGCAAGCTTGTAGCCTTTCTCGATTGGTGGATTTTTCGGAGGCTCTCTCGAAATGAGCGGCCACATCGGCGGTAACGTTTGCGATTCGCTTGGATAGGTCCGCTAAGAACTCGGGCGTGATTTGCTTTTTCAAACGGACTTTTCCGGGAGAAAGAGCTCCCCGCCCGAACCGATTTCCGGTGAGAGCTTCCATCACGCCTAGAGGAACTCCCCTTTGCATCGAACAGACGCCTTGCAACGGATAATAACCGACATCCCCTGCAATCGCGCCCAAGTCTCCGATATGGATCGCGATTCTCTCGATTTCCAAGAGAACAGCTCTTGCGAAATTAATTTCCGCGGAAACCTGTATACCATGAGCTTCTTCAAACGCTTTACTAAACGCGATATCGTAAGCGATCGTGGAGTCGCCGGAGATCGCTTCGGCATACGGTGAGATCGAATCCTTGTCCAGACCTTTCATCATTTCGGTGAGTCCCCGCTTCTGAAATCCTAGACGGATATCTAAGTTATGAATTTCTTCCCCTTCTACGATGAACCTAAAATGTCCCGGCTCGATGACTCCAGCGTGAATGGGTCCTACTGCATGGCTATAAAAGGAAGCAGGAACGGGGACATTAATGCCGCGATAAACTAGATCCTTGATTCCAGCCTTGGTAACGAACCTTTCCAAAAGAAGTTTTCTTTCCTGCGAAAGATATTTCTCGAAATCGATGGAGGAATAATCTTCCGCTCCCTGATCGGTTCCTAGACTATGTCGAAGAATCCAAATCGGATTTGCCGCATCTTCAAGAATGCTTTTCTCGTTCGCTTTCGGTAGAACTTCGTGCTCTATTCCGTGATTGGTCAGCCAAAAGCGATGCGTTTGCTTGGTTTCTTTACTCTGAAAGATTCCGGTAACAGTCCTCATAAAACCCCCTGGACTAATAAGAAGAACCCCCAACACCCGGTGCCGAGTAGAAGGAGAAGGAGGAAAAATCCGTTCGTCATTCGGATACGCAAGATCGTCGAATTCTCTTTTTGGAACGGTCGCCCTTTTAGGTTTAATAAAGGCGCGATTTTATACAGCATAACTCCGAAGAAAACCAGACCTAAGATAGGGACTAGAATGACTAACCCTTTCCCCCCTATTTGTCCTGCTTTGATCAGAATGATATCGTTCACAAAGACCGGAGACCCCGGCATCACAAACGCCAAAAATAAGGCCAGGATAAAGAGAGATAACGCAGGTTTGTTAATCGAATCGGATTGTAGAATCTTACCCAATTCCCTTTTGCCTGCATCCATCCTGACTATCCCCATACTGATGAATAGAAGGGACTTAACGACTAAGTTTGAAGCCATGACGAAGTAAAATACAACATCGCTCAAATCCATCCAGAGAATGACCGCAAGTGCGCCGGTATGAAAGAGAGCTACTTTTGCGGAGATTCTACGAATATCGTTCCTATCGTATACGGCAAAGATGCTGATTAATATCGTAACGATCCCTAAGACCAATAATCCGTCCGCACCGCTGAACGTGTGAGGAAAGAGTTGGTGGTCCATATGCACGAAAGGTCGCAGTGCAAAGCAAACCGAAACCGGTATGAATGCGGAAAGAAGGGAGGAAACTTGTGTCGGGCTTTCTCCGTAAGTGTCTTCGATCCAAACGTGATTCGGGAATAGACCTAACTTAGCGGTGTATCCGAAGATGGCCAACCAGAGACCTATTTCCACCCATATGATTTCAGGATGATCGGCAACGTTCGCCGCAAGGACCTCCACCGGTTGGTTGATTACGTGGAAAGCTGCAAGAATCAAAACGATTCCGAGAAAAGCGATACCTAAACCGAACGAGTTGATCAGTAGAAATTTCCAAGCGATAGGAAAGGACTTCGAAGTTCTACTGGATGAGATGAGTAGAGAACCTACGAATGTCGTAGCCTCGATAAGAACCCATTGAAGCGTGGTGTCTCTCTCTCCCCAAGCCGCGAAATTCAAGCCCGCGCATAAGATGAGTAGTACCGACCAAAACGGTAGATCGGATTGATTGCGAGTGGGTGCGAGAACATAGGTTAAGAAAATCAGTATGAATACCGCAAACCCGATCCCGTATAAGATTTCTAAACTCATGCGGATGTTTCCTCCTTTCCTTTCTCGCTATTAATGCGTAAGGCGGCGCCGGCCCCGATAATCAGAACGGCATCGATGAAGGATCCGAACTCGCTACCGATCGGAACTCCCGATTTTAAGATTAACGTAAGTAAGAAAGTTCCGTTTTCAAAAATGCTGAAGCAGGCAAACACTCCGAACCAATTCCGTCTCACTACGAATCCTACGATACCCACATAGATGAGTAATAAAACGAATAAGAACGCATACTGATGACTCTTTCCGAAAAAATTGGCGATCATTCCCATAAAAGTATAACTGATCGCCGCTCCTGCGAACAAAAGAGCTAACGTAGGCAGATACCCTACCTTAGGATAAGTGGATTCCGCGGAGTTTGTTCTTCTCGCAGTCCAATACAGAATCGCAGGCGTTAATAATCCTTTAAAAACCACGACCATCAACGCAAGAAAAACCGAATGAAAAGTATCCCCGCCCTCTTCCTGATACAATGGAATTAATAACAAAAATCCCTGGACACCGATTAGTATTACGAGTCGCTTTAGACGATTTTCCAGGAGTGCGACCACTCCCGTTAAGAGAATAATAAGATAACTAAAATCTGTCGCCATGGTTTATCCTAGCTTGAGCAATATGCCCAAGATCAACATGAAGATGAAGTTCAATCCCAAAAGCTCCGGGATCCAAACCCACTTTCTACGAGTACTATTCGATTCCCAATAACCGATCAGGGCGGATAGAAACAAAGCTCCACCGGTCGCGGTAAGTTCCCGAATCAACGGACTCGAAATCAGGTTCAGGAAAATTTCTATATGTTCCAAACCGAGCTTCGTAAGAAGAAGAAGTAAAGATGCCGTCTTAAGCTGGTGAGCCAATTCGAAAAGAGCTCTCGTTCTTCCGGAAGCTTCCAAGAGCATCGCTTCGTGCACCATGGTAAGTTCCAAGTGAGTGCGAGGATCATCGAAGGGAGGTTTTGCAAGGTCCGATAGTACGATTAATAACGCCCCTAAGAAGAATAAAATTCCAAAGGAGAGATTTGCGAAATTCGCCTGGAAAACCAAGTTTGATTCGAAAACGACCAAAACCAGAATGAGAATGGGTTCCGCCAAGACGTATAAAAGAGTTTCTCTCGCGGCTCCCATTCCTCCGAACGAAGTTCCGTTTTCGACCGCGTAAGAAACCGTCGCAAATCGAATCATCCCGATTAAAAACGGAACTAGTAAGAGGGACGCCCATTCGAACGTGATGAGAGACCAAAGCGCCACTCCGAAAGTAAAGGCGAATATCGCGGCGCTTTCCGTAAAGAAGCCCGAGAACGGTCCGTCGATCGGATATTTGCGAATCATTCGAATTGTATCGTATAAGATCTGTAAGACGGGAGCTCCTCTCCTTCCTTGTCCATAAGCGCGGATTTTCTGAACGATTCCTCCGCAAAGAAATGGAAGTAGGAGAAAGGAGATAACGCGGATTAATGTATCCATTGAGAAATAATTTGCTTCCATATATCCCCCTCGGCCAATCGGACCGCGACGATCACGACCAATATGACCAGTACTGTTAACGACGAATAAGTTAAGTTGATCGAAATGGACTCGTCGTCCGCCCCGACAATCTTCGCCTTCGCCGAACCTAAAAGCTTGATGATTATCCGAATAAACCCTTTGTCGAAAAGAGAAGTCCCTTCCTTATCGACGAAATATCTTCCTAAGGGAGTCATGAGAGGATCCGATACAGCTGTGGGACCGATGGCAACTTCGGCGCCTCCGAACTGCCCGCCGCAATCCCAAAGTTTTCTTTGTTTGATTTTATGTCTGAAACCTAAAACTCCGACTGAAAGCAATAAGACCAATCCGACTATATCCAATATTCCCAAGCCCTTAAACCATTCCGCCTCCAGCCAATCGACCTTGATCGCTGCGTAATTGACGAGAGCTAAAATCAGAATCGGCGCTATGAAAATAAGTCCACCGATGAGTCCGAGAGAAATCGTTACCGGTAAATTTCGACCGTGATCTTCGAAGTTTCTTCTGGGTCTGGATAACGTAAGTCCCAAGAATAATCTCAAGTGAGCTGCGGCTCCTAATGCAAGTCCCGTACTGACTAAAATCAAAAGAGGAAGCACTAAAAGAGCGCTCGTCCCCGGAACCGCGACCACTGCGGATAATAATTTGATAAACGTAGCTTCGGATAGAAAGCCCGTCGTTCCCGGAATCGCAAGAAAGCTCAAAGTTCCGATTGCCGCAAGAAAGGTCGGTATATTACTTACCCTTCCGACACCGGTGCTTTGATCCACTCCGGAGGCTCCCGATAATTTCGAAAGGTATCCGAAATAAAGGAATTGAAACGTCTTGCTGATACTATGATGCACTAGAGAAATCAAAAACAGAACTCCGAATGCCTTGCTCAGTAATCTTAACCCTTCGATCTCGCTCGATTGCCAATAGCCCGCAAGAAGGATACTCAACCATAAAAGATTCATATTCTCAACGGTGCTATAGGCGATGGACTTTTTGATTTCTTTGGTGAAGAGTGCGGTCATTCCGGCCCATAAGACTCCGATAGCCGCTAACGGAATCAGAATGGTCGCGTAGAAAGTTCCCGGAAGAAGCGGCAGCGCAAACTTGGCAAACAAAATAAGAGGAAGATTAACTAACAATCCGGAATATGCCGCCGAAGCATGAGCAGGAGCTCCAGAGTGAGCTTCCGGTAACCAAAAATGAACTCCGAAAAAAGCCGACTTAATTAGAAGTCCTGCAATTAGAAAGAAAAGCCCGATAGCCGGATCGGAGGCAAAGATCCAGAACGTGAAACAAAAAGCTCCGATTCCGCCCGCCGAAACTAAAGCCACAAAACTTCTTATCGAAGAGTCCGTCCACCTTCCTCCTAAATACAGGAGAAACGCGCTGACCGTGGATAATTCCCAGAAAAGAATCAGCCAAAGACTTTTCCCTACCAGGTAACAAAGTCCGGTGCTCAAGAAAAAAACCGCATAGCCCAGCAGAACCAACGGTTTCTTTTCCTTTTCATAACCGCTTACGTAAAGAGATATCGGTATTCCCAACGCAGCCTGGAGCGTAAGCCCGATCAAGATCGAACTATCGGCTCCTAAAAAATCCACTCCTAACACCCTCCCTATTAGAAAGGGTACTAAAAGGGATGCTGCAACTGCAAGATAAGCAAGTATCGTCATATCGCTCCCATATTCACTTAGAACGCCGCATTAAACTGCATGTAGAACATTCTCGCTTGAGATGCCGCTCCCGCAGGACCGTAAACCGATGGGGTGTTTATATGATTCAAAACAGCCGTCGAAGTAAGGGTAATTGATCCGTCATTCGCGACCGTATAGGTGTAGAGTGCGTTCCTCTGATTTTTAACGGCGCTTCCGGCGGAAAGAAATCCAGCACCGATCCATAGAGAAACGTAGTCGCTCATCATATACATCCAAGCTATATCGAATTCGTTATATATATTCTTTCCTAGCTTTCCGAGTGTGTAAACCGTTTGTCCATTGGCATTAGTTAACCCGGTATTCGCCTCGGTACTAAAGCCCGTATTAGCAGTTCCGTTAATCGCGTACCAAGCGTCCTGAACTTGAGCTTTATCGTTCACGAAATAGGACACAAAGAACGTTCCATATTCGTTTGATTTGTAGGACATATGAATGGATTTACTGATTAAGTTCTTCGTATCGATATTCTCGGATAAGCCGCTGACATTATTGAAATACGGAATTACTCCGAACCGAGGGTTCGCGATAGTTTGGAACGTCGAGTTGCTCGCGCTAGCTCGATTATGATTTCCTGATGCATACTGGTATTGAACGCCGAGGCGCAATTTTTCAAAGAAGGTATATCCGGTTTGCAATACCAAAAATTCTCCGGAATATTTTTGATTCTTCGTGCCCGCTAAGCTACCGTTATACGTAACTCCGTTAACCGTTAAAGGAAGCGTAACGTCTTGGCCTGCAACCAAATTGTCTACCCTAACACCGGTTGCTCCCGACTGCCATGCGCTCTCTAACGTCCAGTCCCATCCACCCCAAGGTCCGGCGGCAGGAAGGTTATTGTTTGCTGTCCGATTCGAGATCCTGAATCCGGTGGTAATCAGATTATTTTGCTGTTTATTCCAAGCATTAGGCGTTAGATCGGCGCCCGCGGCTGAAGGAACGGTTAGTGTGCCTGCCGGGGAAATAGGCGTCTTGTGAGTTAATACTCCTAATGAGTAAATATCAACTAAGAACCAATCTTTCGCTTTTACGGTATTGTAAGTTCCGACTAAGTATTGATCAGGTTGCCCCGGATTCGTTACGGATTTCCCCGTTACAGGATCGGTGTAAGTGATTGGTGCGTTCGCAGATAAAACGCCATTCACTCCATTAGCATTGGAGACTAATTTATAACCGAAAAGATGAACGTTAAACCAGTCCTGATCGAACATGACCCGCGCACCATCGTAAGAAAGACCGTTAATCGTCCAGTTGGCGCCGCCTATCATTCGCTGATCCCCGTAAGAAGGAATTTGTCGACCTATCTGAACCTTGGCGTTCAAAGGCAGTTTTTTAACCATAAACCAGGCTTCACGAATGGAAGTCTGCCCGGCCGTATTATTCGAGGCTTGCCCGGGAACTACCGTCGAGCCCGTACTCGCGAAGGTGTTTGCGCGGGTGTCGCCGACTGCAGCAGGAGTTTCTCCTCCCCAAATCCTTGCATCCTGAATATTAACCTTCATAGAAAAATAAGGACTAGGATCGATAATAAAGAACAGCTGAGAAGTCTGCATGATCCGGGATGTGTCGCCTTTATTTGCCTTATCAAACGAAAGGTTTTCCCTATCTTCCCAACGAGGGCGAATATATGCTCCAACGCGAACCCAGTCGTTTAACCAGGCCTTTTTTCGATTTAGGAATTTTTTTCCTAAATCCGGATCGAGAAAGATAGCCCTATTATAATCTCCGGTTAAACCGCCGGCTCTCATCGGGGAAACATACGTATCTTCCTCTGAATTAGCGGCAGTTTGAGTTGCTGTCGCCTGTCCCGCATTGACCGGCGGAGTTGCCACGGTAGGCGTCGGTGTGGCCGGTTTTTCTTGTCCAAAAATCCCGGATACGAGAGTAGTAAGGATCAGAAAAGGAATAACATTTATAAGAACGATTTTTGAAAATTGAGTCGATTTATTTTTTGCAAAGTTGGGAATTTTCATTTGCTTCCTCCGAGTTTCATTTTTACCGGACTATCTCCGGATTCCATTTATCACTCCCGCCATCGGTTTAAAAACGACGGAACTCGCGCACCTTGCTGATATATTGGCGCTGAATCCGGCTTCACACAAGCGAAGCCGGAATGTCGCTTCATTTCTTTATCTTTAATCTTTATATATTTTGCTTAAAGATAACCACTTAAGTCCGTTATGCTCCGAGTACCATCTTTACTATATAATAATAAAGTGGGATACCGGCGATAATATTAATCGGGAAAACGATGGATAATGCGACCGTGAGATAAATACTCGGATTTGCATCCGGGATCGATCCCTTCATCGCTGCAGGAACTGCAATGTAAGAGGCGGAAGCGCATAATATGACGAACATGAATGCGTCGCCTAACGGCATTCCGATAACTTTCACGAGAACTAATCCTAAAGCAACGTTGATTGCCATGATAATCAGCGTCGCAAGAATCAAGAACGAACCTACGTGAGTCAGTTCTTTAAATCGTTTTGCTGCGGAGATTCCCATATCTAGGAGGAACAGGGTCAAGATCCCTTGGAATAAGTTTTCGGAGAATGGTGATTCTTTCTTCCATCCGGACTCGCCTGTAAAATAACCCACGAATAGAGCGCCTAAAAGAAGGTAAATCGAATATCCGAAGAATGCTTCGTGCAGTAAATGCTTCCACGAGAAACCGTTTTTCCCTTTTCCCTCGGCTTTCGTACGTCCGATTCTATCCAATAGAACTGCTATAACGATTGCGGGAGATTCCATCAAAGCCATCCCTGCGACGATAAATCCTCCAAACTCTTGTCCGACGTTATGCAGAAATGCTCCCGCAGTAACGAACGTGACAGCGCTTATCGAACCAAAAGATCCCGCCAGTGCGGCTGCATTCGGACGATCCAGCTTAATTTTTAAGATGTAATACGCATAAATCGGGACTAGAGTCGCCATAAAAGAACACCCTAGAAGAACGAAGAAATGCTCCTGAGTAAACGGGGTTTTATACAGCTCGTGCCCACCTTTGAACCCGATCGAGAACAACAAAAACATTGAGAAGAACTTTCCAATCTGATCCGGAATAACTAGATCCGATTTAAAAAGAACCGCTCCCATACCCAGGAAGAAAAACAATACCGGGGGGTTAAGGATGTTCTCTATAACGGCATGAAAATCCATAAAATCTCCTTTGAATTCTCGGATAATTTAGAGGTCGGAATCTTGGCGAACGTTTTACATTCGGCTATATCCGATTTCCCCCTCACCCGAGAAGGATTATGTAATACATAACCTTCCAAACTTATAAATTTGGACACCAAAAAAAATCTTAAACGGTAAAAAATGAAAGTTATTTCAGCATACTTGGTTGGCCGCTGCAATAATCTACAATCTGTCCTTTTTTTAGAAATTGGAATGTCAATTTGTCGGAAATTCTCAAGGAATGGGCCAATAGAGTCGCGAGTTTTGGGTGCTTTTGGCTTTATAGCCGCAATTTTAGAAATTTTTACCGGGCAGGTGCAACGGATAGGAGGGGAACTGTAGGAACTAAGACAACCCCCATCCTCCCAAATTGATATATTCCAAGATTATAATCATGGATGAATTCAAAAAGAGAATTTGGAATCGTGATTCCGGACAAAAATCAATCTACGGAAGAAGGCTCTCAACTAAAAAATAGAGTGACTAGGAAAGATAATTGCTTATACTTTTTACTGTTCTTATTGGCAAATTAAGAGAGCCTGACGTAGAGCAAGTAGTAAGGAAGATAGTAAAAACGTGAATTTGAAAAGAAAGATGAAGCAAAGAGATGTAGTACGGACTACATTATGGATCTCTTTTCTATTTTTCTTTTCGACGCCCTTTTTCGCGCCCCCCCTCCACTCAAATCCGGTAATCAAAGGAGCGGACACTATTCTGCTAAAATTGAATTCTCCGACGGAAAATATCAGTTCCAAAATCGAATATAGATACCGAGGATTTCAGTTTCGACATTGTAAGGTGGAAACGATCGAGACTCTCAGTCGTATGGAATGGCATCATAACAGCTCGGAAGTTGTGAGGGTCAAAAGAAATCCGACCGGAAATTGGCTGCGATTTCGGTTGGCTAATACGGGAGAAGAACCGATTTTTAGGACACTGGTTCTCGGTTGGTTGAATGTGCCTGATGCTGAACTCTGCTCGCTCGATAGTAACGGTAAGTTCGAGGCGGGCTTTGCAGGATATGATATTGATCCTCTGTGGAATGATCTGATCTCCCCTCTTCCTCATTTTAACATCCGTTTACAACCTCAGGAAGAAAGAACTTTTTACTTATATGTTCTCTCCAACGAGGATATTAATTATCCGGTCCGTTTGCTTCCCGAAGAAGATTACATGATAGTCGTTCGATTACGATCCGTGATTTTTGTTACGATGGGATTCGTTCTGCTTTTGTCCTTGGGCTATAATGGATTTTATTTTTTTAAAACACGAAAACCTCTTTTTTTAGCACTACCGTTTCATCTATTTTCTTTGGCTGTTACTTTGTATTTTCTACACGGAAAGGAATTTGCTTCCATTGTGGGAAACGAGAATAACCTATTTCGGCATAATTATTTCTTATTTTTAGGGATTACTCATATCGCTTTTTTCCTTTATTTGGCTGCTTGGGATAGGGAAGATAATGGGAACGTTTATAGATCTCCATTATTTTGGATCGTCTGCTTAACCGGGATCTTATACCCCCTAATTCCCCTATACCAATTCTGGTATGATCATAGAATTCTGGTATTAGTGGCAAATTACGGTTTGATGATACTTTATTTCGGAAAAACGCATATTTCCTTCGTACGGCCTCGATCCATGTACGATTTGTTTTTTATTTCCGTTTGGGGAATTTTCCTTCTTCTCGATTTATATAAGACTATTTTTCATTTTGATTTTTATCCGTACAATCGTATTGCCGTTTTCGGCGTTTTGTATTTCATTCCTTTTTTGACGGCCTTTGTCTCCCTGCTTTCTCGAGAAATTATTCGACGCCGCGAAGAAGGAGAAGGGTCGGCGAGAAAATCGCATCTCGCTTCTTTGGATATAAATCATTTCGTTCAACGAATTCGACAGCTCTTAGAATCGGAAAAAATCTTTCTCACTAAATCGCTAAAAGAGGAGCACGTGGCTCGAGAGTTAGGAATTACGATTCATCAACTTTCTGAATTGATTAATACTGAATTTAAGACTAGCTTCCCTTCCCTGATAAATCAATATCGAGTTGAAGAAGCTAAAAATCTCTTAATGGAATTACCCGAGGAAAATACTACAGAAATTGGATCAAGAGCGGGTTTTAGCTCTCGATCCGCATTTTATCTGGAATTTAAAAAATTAACGGGAACAAATCCGAATTCCTTCCGGAAGGACATGCTTGCGGATAAGGTTCAGGCAGGCTGAGAGAGTTACGCGTTAACCCGAAAATAGATTACGTCGCCGTCCTGAACTATGTATTCCTTTCCTTCCAAACGAAGCTTACCTTCTTCCTTTACCTTTGCGGGACTACCTGTTCTATCCAAGTCCTCATATTTCATCACTTCCGCTCTAATGAATCCTTTTTCAAAATCGGTGTGAATAACTGACGCCGCGATTGGAGCAGTGCTTCCGAGGTCCGTGGTCCAAGCTCTTACTTCCTGCTCGCCTGCGGTGAAGAAAGTTACAAGGCCCAGAAGTTTGTATGCGGAGTGAATCATTCTATCGAGTCCGCTTTCAGTTTCCCCGATTTCGCTTAAAAATTCCAGTTGCTCGCTTCGTGACAGACCGGAAATTTCCTCCTCAAATTTGCCGCAGAGCGTGACCACTTCGGCGCCTTCTTCCTCCGCCATTTTTCTTATCGCCGTTACGAGAGGATTATCCTTTTGAGCGGACGTTTTGTCGCTGATATTGGCAACGTACATCACCGGTTTGGATGTAATAAGATTAAATGTTTTAACGATCTTCCTCTCCTCCGGCTTGATTTCCGCCAAACGAGCCGGCTTTCCCGCTCTCAAAACATTCAGGATTTTCTCCAGGACCGCAGTCGTTTCGATTGCCTCCTTATTACCGGCCTTTGCATTTCTTGCTATTTTCTGCTGTTGCTTTTCGGCGGATTCAAGATCTGCAAAGATAAGTTCTAATGTAACGACCTGAGCATCTTCGACGGGATCGATTTTGCCGTGGACATGCGTGATATTATCATCTTCAAAGGCTCTAACTACGTGGCAGATGGCATCCACTTCCCGAATATGAGAAAGAAATTTATTTCCAAGACCTTCTCCCTGGCTGGCTCCTTTGACGAGTCCTGCGATATCCACGAATTCCATAATGGCCGGAACGGTTTTTTGAGGAATATATAATTCGGCGAGTCTGTTCAAGCGAGGATCCGGAACTTCTACGATGCCTTTATTCGGTTCGATTGTACAGAAGGGATAGTTTTGCATTTCTGCCCCGGCTTTCGTAAGGGCGTTAAAGATCGTCGATTTTCCTACGTTGGGAAGTCCTACGATTCCACAGTTGAGACTCATGGAGTCAATATAGTCAAGGCGTGAAATCTGTAAATTCGTTTGTGATGGAAGGTAATTCTAGTTTGATTCCAGAATCCACGATTTATTCGAATCGGCGGAATTCAGCGAGTATGATTCTTCGGAAATTCGAATCATTTTTCCGTTTCGGAAAAACAATTCAAGGACAGTTATCTTTAAGGAGTTCGGATTCGCTCCGCAGCCGAAACTATATTCACCGTCAAAGAATCGAAGCGAACGAGAATAGGAAAGTAAAGTGACTGCCGGTAAGTCCCCTAAAAGAATGGGGCGTAGAAATTGAATTTCCTCGGTTATTGGATTCGAAGTTTCCGCCGAGGTCGGGTTCGGATCTTGCATTAGTAGGAAGTGAACAGCTAGGTCCCGTTTCCAAAGGGAAAGTTGCGATTGAAATTCTTCTTTCCAAGATGGAGTTCCTGACGACTTTAAAGAGGTCAAGGAAGGAGAGTAGAATAGAAAATTTAGACCTACAGCGGATTTTTGAACGAATGTCGCAGGCAAAATAATCTGCGATTTATCGGGCTTTATTTTTTCCCTTTTTCCGGTCGTTTGTCTTCGAGCTTGCTTTGAGGAGGCATCCGGTCGCTCTCCACTTTCTTTAACCGCCTTTTTTGTCGATTTCCCTCCCTTTTTATTTTTTCTACGTTTGGTGGGTTTTTCAGAAGCGGTTGCAGCCGATTTAGTTTCCGTTTTCGAGACGTCGGTTGATTCTTTTTTATCCGAAGTCTGTTTTGAATCGGAGAGAAGTTGTTCTCCTGGAAACAATATTTCGAATCCAATCTCTTGACGAAGTCTTTCCAATTCGGGAGAATTTTTAGGAAGATGTGGAACGGAGGCGATTAAAAATGAGCCCCCTCCTTCCTCTTGCTTTCTTTTTTTATAAGCTTTGTACCATAGAGAGAGATTTCGCTCCCATACTTTCGAATATGGCTCTTCTTTTTCGGGAAAGGAGCAATAAACTACGATTCCCATCGGAGAATCCTGTTTTGCTACGGAATCTTGTGAACGCAGAGCGTCCGTTCCGATACTCGATACGAATGAAAGAATAATTATTAGCGATAACTTCGATAATCGGCGTAGATTCATAGAAGTGTAAAATAGCTTTTCATTCACTCTTTAAGAATTAACGGGAATCAAATTTCTTAGCGTTTCGAAGAACTTTGAAAAAAATATCGATTCCTTTTCCCTAAAGTAATCTGTTCGTTCGGAGAATTTCGGATCGTTATCCTGAAGATGAAAATTCATTTCCTGTAAATGACTTTCTTCTTCTTTAATGATGCTTTTCAGGGAAATTCCGCTCTCGCCGGAACTTAGTATCCTCTCATATTCTTCGTAAACGAGCCCGGCTCTTTCCTCTATTAATTTTGTAACGTAAAGATAACAAAGGAGTTTCTGTTTTCCTCGAGAGAAAGCTTCGGACGATAAGGAGCGATTCACAATCGAATCTAGCCTTTGAAAATATATTACCGCTGAATTTCCCGCCAATAGAGTTGCCGGTTCATATCCCGAAAATTCTTCGGATCCGACTCTGAGCGTTAGTTTTTTAAAGAAAGCAGCGTGCCTGGCTTCTTCGGATGCGTGTCGTAAGACCATTTCCGAAATGGAATTGCCGGTTTGTGAGGCGTGGATTTTTCGTGCGCCGATATGTTCGAGAAGCGAAAGTGTGTTCAACCATTTCGCATGGATGGAGGGAATTCTTTCAATGTCTTCTAAAACGGATCGAATTTCGCTCCGGTTGACCCGAGTTCTTACTTTTACACTTTGCACTGAAGCCATATCTCCGAGCATTTCGGCTTCCTGGAAAAAATCACCCATTTTCGAATAGAAAAATAAAAATCTGCTTCCTTGGCGGAAAGGTTTTATCATTTTGAAGGAGATGGTTTCTTCAGTGTTAGAGACGTTCGGTAAGTATGGAAGATTCGTAAAATTTTCCCATACATTATTTGCTCTCCCCTTTGCGGGTATTTCTTGTATTCTCGCTTTTTTGAAAACGCCGGGAGTCGCCCTTGGCGAATGGGGAATCAGATTCTTTTGGGTGTTGATTTGTATGATAGGCGCCAGAAGTGCTGCGATGGGTTTCAATCGCTGGGTGGATAGCCGATTTGATATCAAAAATCCGAGAACCGCTAATCGGGAAATTCCTGCCGGTCAAATTTCGGATGTTGCAGCAGTCTTATTTATCATCCTTTCATCCTTTATTTTTTTTATCGGGAGCTGGTTTTTAAATCCCTTAGCATTTGCTCTTTCTTTTCCGACATTATTTTTACTTTTGACTTATTCATATACGAAGAGGTTCACGTTTCTTTGCCATTTCTATTTGGGGGCATCGATAGGATTAGCGCCTCTCGGAGCCTGGGTCGCTTTGCGTCAAGAGTTTGCATGGGAGCCGGTCTTTTGGACAATCGGTTTAGCTTTCAATCTTGCCGGTTTCGATATTTTGTATGCTCTGCAAGACGAATCTTTCGATAAGAAGGAAGGTTTGCAATCCGTGCCTGCTCGCTTCGGACGAAATGCATCATTATGGATTTCCAGGATTTCTCATTTTCTGTCCTTACTTTTCTTAGCAGGCGCGGGAGTGGTCTCCGGACTTTCGGGTATTTTTTGGTTTTTTTGGGTAGCTACCGGATTGCTGATGATATGCGAACAATGGATCGCGATTAAACATAAGGACGGCATTTTCCCGCCTGCATTTTACGGAATTCATTCCTGGATTTCCTTGGTTTTATTCGGAGGCATTTTGTTGGAAAAACTTCCTGAAATTCAATCTGCGATTCGTAACATTCCTTTATAAGAATTTCATAAATGGAATTTAAAATTGAGTCCGAATAAGAACATCAAGTTAATCGTCGCAATGGCAGGGGCAAGCGGATCTA
Source organism: Leptospira fainei serovar Hurstbridge str. BUT 6 (assembly GCF_000306235.2). Classification (NCBI taxonomy): domain Bacteria; kingdom Pseudomonadati; phylum Spirochaetota; class Leptospiria; order Leptospirales; family Leptospiraceae; genus Leptospira; species Leptospira fainei. The sequence goes on along the minus strand of NZ_AKWZ02000002.1, from coordinate 178,766 downwards.
TCTACGCGACTCGATTCCTACGCGCACTCATGGAGTTAGAAGGCGAAAGTTGGTTCGTAGCGAGTCCGGCGGCGATTCAAGTCTTTCAGGAGGAATACGAAACGAAAGCCTCCTCTTCGAAAGAGATTTTAGATTATATTCGGGAACGCTGGAAACCGGCCGCTAAACATAATTTCAAAATTCGAAATCACAAGGACGTCGGCGCAGATATTGCCTCAGGTTCGAATACTTGGGACGGAATGGTTATAGTACCATGTTCGATGAAAACCGTAGCTTCCATTCGATCCGGAATTACGGAAAATTTAATCGAACGAGCGGCAGATGTCAGCCTTAAAGAGAGAAGAAAATTAATTTTAGTCCCTCGCGAGACGCCTTATAATAGAATTCATTTGCAGAATATGATCGATCTTCATGATGCAGGCGCGATCTTGTTACCTGCATCTCCCGGGTTCTATCAAATTCCTAAAACCTTGGATGATCTTGGTGATTTTATGGCGACTCGTATTTTTCGTCTCTTAGGAGTCGACGTGGATTTATATCCTCGATGGAATCCGGATATAAAGATCGAGTCCTAAAATTCGGACTCAGGAATTGACGGATTCAATCTGTTGAATTCGTTTATTCAATGAAGATGCGTCTTCGTATCTTTCGTACGAAATGGCGTTAAACTTCTGTAGATATAGGCCGATCAGTTCTTCACCGGTTTGGCCCGGCATTTCGAGCGCTTTTCTAAAATTATGCAGATCGAATTCGGGGTGTTTTCCGGCGAAATTCTCCACTAATTTTTCCATATGTAAGAGAGACGCTTCGCGGGCGATTCCGCTAGATCTGCGCACTTTCAAAGAGAGATTCGCTAACGAATCGAGGTAATCGCGTACTCCCTCCGGTTCCTTATCGTTGGAAGGAAAGGAATTCCCTTCACGATTCTTGCAGAGTTCAACGTAACGAATCACTACATTTTCGAAATGATCCATTCTTTCTTTGATATAAGAATTCGAATCTTCCTGCTCGGTCGGCATTTCGAAGTCTTTGATTTTGACGACGTCATACTTGTCGTAGTTATCTGAAATGATTCGTTTCAGATCGTCGTAGCTGTCGAGTGACACGGGCGGGAAGGTCACTACGGGAAAATTCTCACCAATCCGTAGAAAACTAACTACGACATTGGATGCGATTATCTTACCGCCTGGATACAGAGGATTCTCTCCTACTACATTACAGTAGACGATGAGGTTTCCAGATGGGTTCTTTTCGGAGCCTTTCTCAAACTTCACGGTTTCCTTTCTCCTGTAATAACAGACTGACGATCGACGCTCATTCCCACTTTTTTATCTCTTCACTAAGATTTTCTAGGATGTTTTTGTATGCCTGGGCAACTTGACCGTTAGGCTCTTGAAAGACAAGCGGCTTTCCTGATTCGCTTGCATTCATTAGATCCATCGTAAGCGGGATTCCGCCTAAGAATTTTGTCTCGAACATGTCCGCCAATTTTTTGCCGCCGCCTGTCGAAAAGATAGGCGAAGAATGGCCACAATTCGGACACACAAATTCACTCATATTTTCCACTACCCCCAAAATGGGTACTTTCACTTGCTGAAACATTGCAGCGGCACGATTCGCATCGAGCAATGCAACCGACTGCGGAGTAGTAACCAGAATAGCTCCATCCAAATCGATCAATTGGGCTAACGACAATTGAACGTCTCCAGTACCGGGGGGAAGATCGATGAAAAGAAAATCTAGCTCACCCCAAACAATATCGTAAAGAAATTGCTCGACCGCTTTTCCGAGCATCGGCCCTCTCCAAACGACCGGCTGCTTTTCATCGATCAAAAAGGAGAACGATATAATTTTTAGACCGTCTTTTTCTAACGGATAGATCTTATCTTCTTCGGCTTTTAATGCGACTCGTCCGTTAATTCCGAACATTTTTCCGATGGATGGACCGTAGATGTCCGCATCCATAACGCCGACCTTATATCCTAAAGCGGCAGCAGCCGCAGCCAAATTAACGGTGACGGTGGATTTTCCGACTCCTCCTTTTCCGGAGCCGACCGCGATCACTTTTTTTACGCCTACGATCTTATTCGAATCATTTAATTGAAACTTCGGATCGACTTCGAACTTAATCTTTATTTTTCCGATTCCTTCTTTCTTAGAGAGAGTTTGGCGAATCTGCGCTTCCAATCCGATTTGAATGCGTCTATCTTGGCTCGGAGTTTTTACGAGGATATTCGTTTCGTCTTCGCCGATTTCTAAAGAAGCGATCATTCCTAAGGAGACGATGTCCTTCTTCAATTCGGGATGCTTGATCTTGGTTAATTCACGTTGGATTTCGATTGGTTCGATTTTTCCGGCCATTTTATTCCTTTTCTTCGTAAGAGATCGTTTGCGCTTCTATGAACTTGGACATGCCTTCCGAGTATGTAAAGCGCGTGATTTTAGCGCTTTCATTTTTAATTTCTAAAAAATGAAAGCCGCAATCATGCCTTGCGTCGGAAATCCGGGTGCTGGAAGCGGAATTTATCACGTAATACGGTTTTTCTTTATCCGGTATTTTGACCCAGTTCGTATGAACATGCCCGTGTAAATACGCTATCGGGGGATTCCCCTTTAATAATTCCGCGATTTCTTCTCGATTCCGCATCTTATGCCCGCCTGATTCCTGCCTTTCGGGAGGATTCCAAATCGGATGATGGCAAACGAGGACGTATTGATCCGCCTGTCGGTCGCGCAAGAAAGCTAACGCGTCTCGCACGATATTGGGGTCCACATATCCGTATGCGTTTAAGACCGAGAGGGGTTTATTCGAATCTAATCCTATCAAATAAAGAGATCCGATTTTTTTCCAGCGCAGGTATCCTTTCGATCCTTCTACCGGATCACCCATCCATCTCCCAAAAAACCTTTCATAGTATGGCTCCGATCCTCTGACCGCGGCGCGCGTATATCGATCATGATTTCCGGGGATCATGAAAGTCTTGTCGTTTAATAATGGTCTTAAGTATTCTAGGGAACCGAAATATTCCGTAATATGTGCAACGTTTGTAATATCGCCCGAGATGACAATTCCGTCCGGATTCAAAGAGAGCACTTTCTCGACTAGCGATTCCCATAGATGGATCGGGTACTTTCTTTTACGCCGAAGGGTGTAATTTAAATACCCCGGTACCATCTTTCCTTTGAGACTCGACAAAGGAAGGTGTACTGGAAAGTGCAGGTCCGATAAATGGACCAATTTCACTCGGTTTTTTCCCTCCGGATCACGCCTAAAATTTCTCCTTTCGATACGATGGAACCTTTCTCTTTCAGAATTTGTGTCAGAGTGCCATGGATCGGAGACTCCATCGGAAAAGAAGCCTTATCGGTTACTAATTCGCATACCTCTTGACCGATCTCAATCGTCTCTCCTTGCTTTGCATTCCATCGAACGAGTTCAATTTTATCCGTATCGCCTAAGTCGGGAGTGATTAGTTCGAAATCGTCGGTTTTTGGTGTCATATTCGTAAAACCAGCTTGCCGAATAGAGTCCAGCCGCCATCGTGTACTAAATTTTCCAAGTTCCCTCTTATGGCAAACCAGAAATCTGTCCTCAAAGGGGCTGAAATCCTCCGAAACATCTCCGATCTTAAAAAGAGAAAGTTCTTTCATTTACGATTGAAAGGGCTGACGAAACCGACACGAGACATTCTCTCCGAGTTGGTAAACGGGATCCTAGAAGAAGTCGGAGCGAATCCCTTAGCGGCTTTCCACCTTTTCAGCGGGTTGATGGAAGCACTTCTTAACGCGATTAAAGGTAATATTCGTCATATTATCTTTCGCGACGAACTCTTGAAAAAAATAGCCAAACTTGGCGATTCTCAAGAAGAAGCCGAAGAACTTTTAGAAGTGATCCTAGATACTTCCCCCCTACGTGATGCGATGCAACGATACGTCGTTCCGGATAAGATCAAGAAGCAGGTGCAAAATGTGCTACAGCTTGAAGATCGAATTCGCGCAAAAAAACAAATTCTCGTTCCGGAAGAGAAGGAATTTCTTACGGATATTCGATCCAAGCTTGAAAAGAATCGGATGAATATTTCCGTAAAAATTCGGATCACGAACGACGAGCTGAATTTGCGAATCCGAAACGATTCTCCCATTCATAATATGGATTTCGGTAGAATCGAAGAATCTCGCTTAAAGCATAAGGAATTGTACGATCAGGGCAACTCGGCCGATTTTTTCCGTCCGGAATTTTTGGATGAAAAAGAAAGCGCCGGCTTCGGAATCGCTATGATTGACGAAGGCTTTTATACGATGGGCCTAAATCCCTTGGATCTTCTAACGATCACTTCGGGAAGCAGAACCACAACCGTGTATATGAGATATCCTATTTCCGCTCTTAAAGAACTGACCTTTTAAATAGTAGGACAGTTTCTAATTTTTGGGTTCTCAATGGGATAAGTTCGGGATCAGATGCAGATATTGCGTCCCATCCCGGAGTTCCCGAACGGATGGGAAGTCCGTCTTATAGAATGTAGCGACTTAGATCCTTGTCTTCGACGATTCCCTTTAGTTTGGATTCTACGTAGGATTTATCAACGAGTACATTTCTCCGTTCGACCGGAAGATCCGGACCTTCAAAGCTAACATCTTCCAAAAGTCGTTCCATAATCGTATTTAATCTACGGGCGCCGATATTTTCGTGCTTCTCGTTCATATCGTAAGCCATACGAGCGATTTCACGGATACCGTCCACGGAGAACTCTACCTCGATTCCGTCTGTCCTTAATAGAGCCTGATATTGCCGCGTTAAGGAAGAACGCGGGGCAGTTAGAATTTTTTCGAAATCTTCCATGGAGAGTTTTTCGAGTTCAACCCGAATCGGAAATCTTCCTTGTAATTCGGGAATCAGATCCGAAGGCTTCGACATATGAAACGCACCGGCGGCAATGAAAAGTATATGATCGGTGGCTATCGGACCAATCTTAGTATTTACTGTCGCGCCCTCCACGATAGGAAGTAAATCTCTTTGTACTCCTTCTCTTGAGACATCCGCTCCCGATCTGCCCTCTCGTCCCGCAATTTTATCGATCTCGTCCAAGAAGACGATTCCCATTTCTTCCAGTCTTTTTTGGGCCTCTCGTTGTACCTTCTCCGGATCTAATAATTTTTCCGCCTCAGCTTCCTCTAGTATTTTTAGCGCTTCTTGGATCGGGAGTTTTCTTTTTTTCTGCTTTTTGGGCATCAAATCCCCTAGAACGTTTTGGATATGATTGTCCAAATCTTCCATATTTCCGGCTCCGAACACCTGAAGCATCGGAATTCCTTGCGAGCCCGCTTGAGGTAAATCTATCTCGACCTCTTGGTCGTCTAATTTTCCTGAACGAAGTTTCTTGCGCATCGTTTCCCTAGTTTCCGAAAAACGGCGCCGTCGCTCTTCCTCATCGACGGTCGTCGCAAATCCGATGGAGGGGGAATGCGGATCCGGACTCGGCTTGGAAGGAAACGGTAAAAGTATATCTAGGAGCGCTTCTTCTGCGCCTTCTTTAGCTTTGGCTTCTACTTCCTTTCGAAATTCCTGCTTTACTAGATTGAGAGATACCATTGCAAGATCGCGAATTATGCTTTCCACGTCCCGTCCAACATATCCCACTTCCGTAAACTTTGTGCTTTCTACTTTTAAAAAGGGAGCTCCGCAAAGTTTGGAAAGTCTTCTCGCAATCTCGGTTTTTCCCACACCGGTCGGACCGATCATGATGATGTTTTTCGGATAGATCTCTTCTCTGATTTCCGGATCTAATTTACGACGACGCGTCCTGTTTCGCAACGCGATTGCAACGGCCTTCTTCGCGTTTTTTTGCCCGATAATATGTTCGTCTAATCTCGCGACGATTTCTCTCGGCGTAAGATCCTCTTCGCGAAGTCTCGGCTCGTCAGGTGCGGTATTCGCTAAATGATTGCTATCGTTCATGGGTTGATTTCCTCGACGACAATATTATGATTCGTGTAAATACAGATATCCGCGGCTATTCGCATCGATTCTTTCGCAATATCGATAGGCTCTAGTTGAGTGTTCGAATACAATGCGCGAGCGGCCGCTAGGGCGTAATTACCGCCCGAACCTATCGCGAGAATTCCGTCATCCGGAGAGATAACATCCCCCGTACCTGAAACAAGAAACGATTCATCTCTATCCGCTACGATTAGCATAGCTTCCAATCGACGAAGCATTCTATCCGTTCTCCATTCCCGGGCTAGTTCCACTGCGCTTCTGGAAAGACTTCCGCCGAATTCATGGACTTTCTTTTCGAATAATTCGAATAAGGTGAACGCATCAGCCGCAGAACCTGCAAAACCGGACACGATTTTGTCTCCGTACAATTTTCGGACTTTTCTCGCCGAATTTTTCATGACGGTGTTTCCGAATGAAACCTGACCGTCTCCGGCTATGGCTACTTTTCCGTTCCTACGAACGCAAAGAATGGTAGTTGCGTATATTTTACTAGGATGATGGATCGATTCGTTTTGCATGCGGGTGAGCCTTTCGGTAAACCTCTTTTATCTTTTCCTTACTTACACTCAGGTAGACCTGAGTAGTGGAAAGGGAGGAATGGCCCAAAAGCTCCTGGACTGCACGGATATCCGCACCCGCATCAAGCAAGTCCGTAGCAAAGGTGTGTCGGAATTTGTGGGGGGTGATGGGTTTGTCCCATCCCATCCGTTTCCTTCTTTCGTTCAGAATATAACGGACCCCCCTGGTCGTCAGTTTCTTTCCCTTTTGGTTTAGAAAAATTTCATCGCACTGGGGACGAAATCTCGGTCGGACTTCCAAGTATGCGGTAAGACTTTCGATTGCTTCTTTTCCGAGATACGCATATCTTTCTTTGCGTCGCTTTCCCAACACTTTTAAAATCGCGTTATCTCTCGAAAGCTGGGTTAAAGAAGCATCGACAAGCTCGAAAACCCGGAGTCCCGTCGAATATAAAACTTCTATTATAGCCTTATCCCGCAAGTTCAAAATTTCGGAAGCTTTTCCGTCCTCGTATTCGAGGATTTCTTCGGTCTCTTCGATTCTGAAATTTTTAGGAACTTGTTTTCGAGTCTTTGGAAAATGAACGGAAAGAATCGGATTGCCCGGAACTAGGTCGTCTTTTTGTAATACTTTGTAAAATGTGCGAAGACTAGAAAGCTTTCTACTTTGCGTCTTTCTATCTAAGCCTTGATTTTTGGAAAGATAGGCAAAATAAGATCGAACGTCGACCGCTTCGAGTTGGTAGATATCGATCTGTTCACGCTCGGTAAATTCGAAGAATGATTTTAGATCCAGAAGATATGCATTCAAGGTATTTTGGGAATAATTCTTTTCGACACGGAGATATTCATGAAATCGTCGAGCGGCTTGGTTCAGGGTTTCTGAAGAAAACTCGGGCACTTTAATAGTGTATTCGCTCACATGGATCTCCGTTGGATTGTTCGCGCTCTCGAACGGTTGCCTCTTCGGTGGATTAAGTCCTTTCCGAAGAGGATTTGTTCGCAGCGCTAATCTATTTATCGGTGACTTTGCGAAAAAGAGTCTCTCTTTCCCGGATCCAGTCCGTGATTTTTTGTTTGGATTGCTGGAAAAGATTCGGAAGTTGATCCAGTTCTTCCTTGTTAAAATTCGAAAGAACGTGGTCTGCCGTTAAAGAGCTGTCTCCCGGTTTGCCCACTCCGAATCGGAGTCGGAAGAAATCGGACGAACCTAGTTTCTCGATAACGTCACGAAGACCGTTATGGCCACCGTGTCCTCCTCCTTGTTTGAATTTGATTTTTGAAAACGGGAAATCGACTTCGTCATGGAGGATCAAAATATTCTCGGCAGAAATCCCGTTTTTTCGGGCCAAGTCTGCAATAGCTCTCCCGGAAAGATTCATAAACTCCAAAGGTTTTAGAAGAAAGAAGGCGATCCCGTTTCGATCGATTTTGGCCTTCTCCTCTTTATTGGATTTTTGGAAATCGACTCCCCATTCTTCCGCGAGATCGTTTATCAGCAGAAATCCAATATTATGCCGGTTTCGTTCGTATTTAGCGCCGGGATTTCCCAGTCCTACGATTAAAAGTTTTAACTGTGCCATGCTTGAAGGATTAGGTTCAGCATTTTTTCCGTTGCAAGTACGGCGGCGATCGTTTGATCGCAATGAACTCCGATCGTTTTGAAATTATCTTCCTCGTGATTTTCAGGGGCTCGATTCCAAGTGATCATCGTTTCAACTAGCGCGTCCGTTTTCCCTCCGGGAGGAATTCGAACTTCATAATCGACGAGTCTTGGCATCGTTACTCCGGCCTTGTTCAGGATTCCGGTGAGAGCCGTCATAAACGCGTCATAACCTCCATCGCCTTCTCCCGCGCCCGAAAATTTCTTTCCATTTAATTCCAAATCCACTTGTGCAGTCGGTCTAGTCCCCAAGCCGGAATTGAGTTTACAGCCTGTAATTTTCAGAGCCTGGTTACTGGTACTTCCTGATACGTCGGCTATTAAGAACGGTAAATCTTCCGGGGTGACAGTCTTATTTTGATCTCCCAATTCGATTACCTTTTCCAAAACTTTACGTTCGATGTCTGGAGAAAGCACCATTCCTAACTGTTTTAAATTTTCCGAGATACTTGCCTTTCCCGCCAACTTGCCCAAGGCATAACTGCGTTTTCTGCCAAACCGTTCCGGAAGGATCGGATTCGCATAAAGATTTCCTTTTTTATCCCCGTCCGCGTGAACGCCGGCTGTTTGCGTAAACACATCCTCTCCTACGACGGGTCGATTAGCGGAAATGCGTTTTCCGCTGAACGTTTCCACAAGACGGCTTGCCTCGGTAATCGACTTTTCATCGATTCCGGTCGTAACTCGCCCTTTGTCGTGCAACGCCGTGATTACGGCTTCTAACGGAGAATTCCCGGCTCGTTCTCCTAATCCGTTCACGCTTACATGAACTCCCTTCACTCCGGCTTTAACGGCAAAGAGACAATTCGCAACGGATAAATCGTAATCATTGTGTCCGTGGAATTCGAAATGCAGATGCGGATACGATCGTACTAATGCATCGACTCCGTCGAAGGTTTCGTCCGGTGAAAGCACCCCCAGGGTATCAGGGAGAAAGATTTTTCCGATCGGTTCCTGAGAAAGATGCTTTATGAAATCCAATACATATTGAGGACTACTTAAGTAACCGTTCGACCAATCTTCTAGATAGATATTAGCTGCAAGACCGTTATTCACGGCATATCGTATCGTTTCCGAGACTTCTGAGAAATGTTCTTTCGGAGTTTTCTTTAATTGTCCTTCCAGATGTTTCAGAGATCCTTTAGTAAGCAGATTTAACGTTTTCGCGCCGGCGGCTAAAATCCAATCGACGCTTTGATGGGCGTCAACGAATCCCAAAATCTCGATCCGATTTTCAAGACCTTCGGAATTCGCCCAGCGCATAATTCCGCGGACGCTTTCCAACTCACCTTGAGAAACTCTTGCGGAAGCGATTTCCACTCGATCTACCTTGAGATTTTGGAGCAAAAATTTGGCTATATTCAGTTTTTCTGATGCTGAAAAACTGACGCCTCTTGTTTGCTCTCCGTCCCTGAGAGTGACGTCGAGTATTTGGATTTTCGATTTCGAAACTGTCATCTTACGTATTTCTTTAGATCCTGCGCGGAAGGGCCCATAATTTCAATCAAAGTGGAGCCGGGATTTCCGATAAAAAGTCCCCCGTCTTCCAAAACTTTTAAAAAATCGTGGTTTCGGATATAATCCTCGGTCATTCTTTTCAAAACCCCTTCGCCTATTCCGTGTACTACTTCTACCAGAGTTTCCCCTTTTAAGAATGCGTCTTGAATGCCCGTATCCAAAAGGCGATAAGCTTCTTCGAACCGGAGTTTTCGGATATAAATTACCTTCGGTCCTTTTTCTCTACCGTTGCCTGGATGTTTCGACTTGGGCATCCTAGGACCATACTAGCAGTTTGTTTCGGGACGAAAACAAAGAAATTGGATTTTCTGCTTTCCCTTTGAGGACCTCATGATACAGTTTCCTTTCTCTAAAACTGTCTAAGGAATCCGCAGCACGTGACAGAGGAACCGGAACGTAAACTCCCCCGATATACTGATAAAAGAAGGGCCGCCATTTGCGGTGGAACTCTCGGAAGAGAGAATCGCTATTATATTCGCGGGCAGGTTTTAGACCTGAATATTACGGAAGAAATGAAAGATTCGTCCCGTTGGAATCTTTTGACAGGTCTATTCGAGGGTCAGGAAAAGGAAATTACTCCGTTTCTGGATTATGGGTTAGAGTCCGTAAGAAAACCGATTCTATTAGCCGAGATTGTGGACGAATCCGGGAACATCGTGCATCGATCCCCGGAAATTCGCGGGGATGAAAGCGGGTTTTTCTTTCACGAATTTACCTTTCCCTTACTCCCGGGAAATTACGTATTCCACATTCACTTCTTAAAGCCGGATTCGTACCGCCAGTTTGGGAAGGATCTAGCCTATTTAAATATTCCCGGAAAGCATGAGATTGTTGCTCAAAGCCTGATCGGCAAAGGCGCATTGAGAATTTTACCGGAAGACTATTCGGGCTTGGTAACGACTTCTGATATCGATCAAACCTACCTTGCAACGGATATCCATTCCAATAAGGGCAAAATTTCTACGTTATTCGAAACCCCGGAACAAAAATTACCGTTACCGGGTATGCCGACATTCTTAAATGAGTTAAGGGAGAATACTAACGATACGCCTCTTTGTTTTATCTCGGCGAGTCCTCATTTTTTTAGACGAACCCTGTTACAAACGTTTCGTTCCCAGGGAATCAAAACCGAATCCCTTCATTTAAAATATCTGGAAGGAACCATTAAAGGAATGGTGGATAAATTTTGGGATTCCCTTTCTCATCCGACTCGGTTTTTGACGGATGGAGTTTGGGGCGCTTTGGAACGAGTTCGTAAGTTCGCGGGGTCTTCCTTCCAAAGTCTCTTCGATCAACTCGCGTATAAGCTTACTATTTTACTTCGGGATAGAATCTATCTGCCAAAGGACGCGAGGGAACTATTATTAGGAGATAATACCGAAAGCGATTATTTAATTTTTACACTGTACCAGATGATTCTTTCCGGAGTCCTGGAAGGAAAAGACCTGGAAGATTTCTTATATCGATTGAATTTTTTGGGGCGGGATGCGATCACAAGAGATAATGCCAAATTGATCCGAGAGTTGGCCGAGGAAAACAGAAGAATTCACGGAGATATAAATCCTGTGGAGCTTGTCTTAATTAACAAAACCGAATTGGGTCCCCCATCCGAAGAAATGCGTTGGAATGTACAAAGCGCATTACCGACCGGTATCGATCCTTGGAAAATGAAAGGCATTAAACCGTACATTCCTACCGACGGCGCGTTAGGCTTTTCTTTGATATTAGTTTATTACGGAATTCTTGATCTCTCCTCGGTAGTAAAAATAGCCGGCGAGATGGCCGGAGAATGGTTCGAAGATAAAGTCATCGATTCGAAGGCTTTGCTGGAACTTGCGCAAAAAATCGAATTACCGGAAGAAGTCAAAGAGCTTCATCAAAGATTCTTGGAAACTTTAAAACTGGCCTTAGGCGCCTGATTAAGGGGCCTTCGTTTTTTTCGATCTGTTTTTGTGGCGATAGATTAAAAACCCTATACCTGCTGATACCAGTATTATGGAGATAATCTCGTTGTATACTGCTAGGAATTCGATGACGACTTCCCAATGACTTCCTAGATAATGGCCGGCATAAATGAGAATTCCGCACCAAATTAAAACGGATAGAGAAAAGCAGGAGAAGAATAGGATCGGATGCATCTCTACCATTCCTGCTACGATCGAAACGAAGAAGCGGATTCCCGCGGAAAACCGGGAGAAAATGACTACTATCACGCTATTTCTGGAAAACCAATTCAAAGTCTTTTCAATAGCTTCTTCATCATAAAGCTCGGCTTTAAACGGAAAGTTTCTATGTTTTAGCCAGGCCAGAACATGATGCCCGAAGGAATACATAAGCCAGGCCCCGAGCAGATTCCCTACTAATGTACTCGTGATTAACGACCAAAAACCGATCTTTCCTCGCGCGAGTAAAAATCCTCCGAAAGCCGTTACCGTATCCCCCGGCCAAGGGGGGAAAACATTTTCCGTCAAATTGGACGCGGCAAAGAATAGCCAAACTAAAATAGGAGGTAGATTGGCTACCCAATCGAGAAGATATTCTAAGGTTGATTCGAATCCGGCCATTGGGCTTAAGAAAAGGATTGTCAAGGGGGGCGTGTTCGATTCAACTAAAATTCGTGAATCTCATTTGTTTCCGCAGCGCGAAAATTGTTTTCTTTCTTTTAATATTCTCTTTTACCTCCCTTTCTTTTGCACAAGAGGAAACCTTGCCTAATTTTACGGAACAGGACCCTCTTCCTCAACGAGTTGCAAAGGAAAAATCTAGGATTTTCCGGCACAATCGGCTAACTTACCAGGAAAATCCGTTCAAAGCGCCTTCTTCGATTCCTTCCGATTTCGTGCCGAGAGAATCTAAATTGTTATTTTCCACCGAATTGAAGTCCGAAAGAATTTTTGAAACGAGAGAATCGGCGATAATCTTAAATCATCCTTTGTCGAAGGAGCGATTGGAGATTTATTACGAAACGGTTTTTACGTACCTGAATTTTAAAGTATTACAAAATCAGAAATCGACTGAAAAAAGCGTTTATTTGGTGGAAGGCATGAATCGGAAAACGGTAGCGGTTTCGATTTCTCCGAACGGAACCGGTTCTTTGGTAAAATTATTTTACAGAAAATCAGGAGGATTTTGATGGTCGGCCGCAACGGAACCGATGATCCGAATAGAACCGCCTTTAATATACTTCTAGCGATATTATTCTTAGGAGCAGGGGCGCTGCTATTTTTCGTTCTGCGTCCTTATTTTTACTCTTCGTTAGTTGCATTAATTTTGTATCTGGCAACGAGAAAACAGTATAAGCAGTTGCGCAAATTGATCGGACTAAAGCTCGATTTTCTAGCGCCTTGGATTATGATCGGTTTCGTATGCATGATCGTTTTATTGCCTTCCTACTTTGTTATACGAACTCTCATAGACGAATCGCTATCCATCTTATTTAAGATACGAATTTCCCTTTCTGAAGACAAGATTATCGAAACCCTAATGAGCCTGAATATGCTCACCGATTTAGTCACAGATAATCCTTTTTTTTGGGTGAAATTACCCGAAATTTACGGGGACTTTGCTCGTAACTATATCGATATTCTAAACTTGGATAGTTTGTATGCTGTTCTTAGCAATGCATCCTCGTTAATATTAGGATCCATCGATTTGCCGGCCGGCATTATTATGAATCTGTTCTTTTCTCTCCTTCTTCTGTTTTTTCTTTATCAGGACGGTAAAAAGGTGGAGAGATTCATTTTGGATAATCTTCCCTTCTCCCGCGAATTGGAAGAACAAGTCGGTCGAAAAATCGCGTCCGCAGTTCAAACGGTATTTCGAGGAAATCTGATCGTTTCCATTATGCAAGGGGCGGCGATTTATGCGTTGCTGGTATTTGCACGTATTTCCAACCCTTTCTTATATGCTAGTTTGGCTGCCTTCTTTTCAATTATACCCGTGATCGGAACGTCGGTAGTTTGGTTGCCGATCGGTTTGTACATCATGTTTATCGAGAATAACATCGTAGGCGCGAGCTTATTTATGATTGCCGGACTTACCTTTTACATGGTGTTGGAAAACGTGGTCAAGCCTAAGATGTTGGATAAAAAACTAAGAATCCATCCGCTACTCGTTTTTCTCTCTCTAATCGGAGGGATCCAGCAATTCGGAATTATGGGACTCGTATTGGGACCGGTGGCAGTCACTCTAATCGTGATACTATGGGATTTCTGGAAGTTGTATCGGAAAGATTTTTTTGTACGATGAGGAATGGCTGACGGAATTATCGTGGAAGATTCAAAACCGCTTTCCGTATCGGAAGTAAACTCGATCGTCAAACAACTTTTAACCGGACCGGATCTGCTCCGAAACGTTTGGGTTCAGGGAGAAGTCTCCAATCTGTCTCGATCCCATCAAGGCCATATATATTTTAATTTAAAAGATCCGAAATCGTTATTGGCATGTACTTTCTTTTCGTACAGTAACGGAAGATACAAAGGGCGACCTTTGGAAAATGGAATGGAGGTTCGCGCTTATGGAAGCGTATCCGTATACGAGCCTCGGGGGCAATATAACTTAAACGTAGCCAAAGTCGAGGAAGTCGGTCAAGGGGATCTTCTCCTTAAAATCGAAGCTTTAAAGCGCAAACTCGCGGCTCAAGGCGTTTTCGATCCTGAACGAAAGAAAGAATTACCTCCCTTTCCCTGGACCATCGGCGTAGCCACCTCGCCTACCGGCGCAGCAATCGAAGATATTATTCGAATCGCTAAGCAGCGTTTTCCTAAGATTAATATCCTAATTTCACCTTGTCTCGTACAAGGAGACGGTGCGCCGGATTCGATCGTAAATGCCATTCGAGAATTGAACGACACTGCTTGGAACGTTGATGTCATCATTGCAGGAAGAGGCGGAGGAAGTTTCGAGGATTTGATCGCATTCAACGATGAAAAAGTTGTTTTAGCTTTCGCAGAATCTAGGGTTCCGATCGTTTCGGCTGTAGGGCACCAAATCGATTCGGTGCTTTCAGACCTTGCGGCGGACGTATTTGCGCCGACCCCAACAGCTGCTGCCGAAGTCGTGGTTCCGGAAATGGAGGTCGTGGAATCCGAATTGATGGAATTTGAAGCCCGTTTAGAAACGGCATTAAAAAACCAGATGAGATACCTGGCGGAGCGGTTGAGAATTTTAACCAATAAAATGGCTTTCACCGATCCGAAGTCCATGCTGAATGACAGAATCCTTCGCTTGGATGAAACTAGTTCCAGAATTCAATTATTAAGTAAGAATTTTCTAATGCAAGCGGGCAATCGTTTACTCCCCTATTCCACCGGGTTGCCTATGACGTTCCGAGCCCTTTTGGAAAGAAAAAGGAAAGAATTCCAACTATTGGCGGGTAAAGTAGAGGGATTTTCCCCGTTAGGAACGTTGAAACGCGGTTATTCCGTTGTTAGAACGAAAGGAAAAAAAGTCGTTACTTCTTCCACTCAGGTGAAAATTGAGGAAGAACTCGAAGTAATCCTTTCAGAGGGAAGATTAAGTGTCATAAATCGAGGTGAATTACGTGGCAAAGAGAACTGATATCAGCTTCGAGCAGGCATTATCCGAGCTGGAGCAAATCGCGGAGAAATTGGAAAGAGGCCAATTAACCTTGGAAGAATCCATTAAAGCATACGAGCGAGGAATGGAGCTTCGCAGTCTGTGCCAGGGGATTTTGGCGGAAGCAGAGGGTAAAATCGAATACTTATCGAAGTCCGCTTCCGGAGAAACCCAAAAGAAAACCGCTTCTCCAAAAAGCGAAGGGTCGACCCGGACCGCAAATCCTCCGGCCGAAGACGACGAGTTATTTTAGGTTTTTCAATCACGTAAATTCGTAATTTCGCTTTATTAAGCGACTTCTCGAGTCGACCGAATCTCCTGAAATTTAGTCATTTTTTTCTTGATTTATTTTCAGAAAATGTAATTTTTCCGAAATTCTTTAATAATTTTGGAGCATAAATATATGGAAGGGAATTCCGGAGTCGGAATCGTTGGGATCTTAATATACGCGGTCATTATCGTCGCTTTTCTGGCCGCGAACTGGAAGATCTATGAAAAAGCTGGAAAGCCCGGCTGGTCGGCAATTATCCCCATTTACAACCTTGTGGTTCTGATGGAAATCGTGGGAAAACCGGCTTGGTGGGTAATTCTATTCTTTGTACCCTGCGTTAACTTAGTCGTCTTCATATTGGTGGCGATAGAGCTTGCAAAAGCGTTTGGGAAATCGGCAGGATTTGCCGTATTGTTCTTCGTACTTGGAATTGGCTATTTTATCCTTGGATTCTCGGATGCAAAATACCAAGGCCCTGCGAAAGCAGCCTAATCAACTGATTTCGATAGAAAACCGACTTCAATTTGGAGTCGGTTTTTCTTTCTTTTCGAGATTCGCTAGATCTAGACCGGTTCTAACTTTTTTCCTAGCCATAGCCGCCGCAGTATCGTTATCATTTTATCTTTCCTTAGACACCGAATCGGAGCATTGGTTTACTCTTTGCTGGTGGAAACAATTGACCGGCTCGGATTGCCCCGGTTGCGGAATCGGCAGATCTTTGGTTTGCTTTTTCAGAGGAGAAATTTCCGCATCTTGGAAATACCATCCTTTCGGGATTCCCCTCGGGAGTTCATTCATTCTGTTCTTTGCGATGTTTTGTAAAATGACCGCCGAACAATGGGATGCGTTTCTTTCGGGAAAAATTTTCAACTTATATGCATTCAGTTTCGGCGGTTCCCTTTTTATTTGGTTCTTATTGATAAAGTCTTAAGTATCTTCGCTTATTGAATTGTAAGCGTAAAGCCGCCGCCTGTGCTGACCGGGACGACAACACAACGAATCGCTAAATTAGTCGTAGATACGTTCGAAATCGTATCGTTTCCGATATTTTCGCTTCTAAGCTCGACTTTACTGAAGTCCGAGGGAGTTAGCGTGTATCCTTCCGCACCGATCCAAAGATCCGCTTCTCCAGAACTGACCGAGACCGTAAACGTCTCGGTAGAAGTGCTATCACCCACGAATTTATAAAAATAATACGTAAAGTTTTGGCTCGTAACTGCGGTGCTACTTCCTCGAACAACCGTCGTAATGGAAGAATCGGCACATCCTAACGTCGGGACAGGAGTAAAGCTGGCACCGTAGGCCGAATATAATAACGCCGCCGCCGAATCGTTCGAGCTGGTGGAATTACTGCTTTTGGTGTGGCAAGTCCATAGAACTGCCGGGAATAAATATACGAGGATAAAAGGGACTTTGTTGATTCGCACTATGCGTTCTCCCGAATCAATGGCTCTGTATAGTTAAGAACCCGCTTAGGGCCTTTCGGCTCCCTAAAAAGAAAAATGGTTTGGAAATTGTGCAGGGAAATATGCGAACGCTCGAATCTAAGATTGGAATCATTTTGAGCTGAGCCTTCTAATCGGGATCGTTTAGAAATAATGGAAATTCTGCTTTATGCTCGGATAGAAAACGAGAATATTCTCAAAATTACCTAAACAAATGATGGCGTTTTTAGTCTAAAATAAAAGCGTTAGGACGGTCAGTAAGGTTGCAAATGACCGGATTTTAGAAGAAGTAGACGGGATTTGCCCGAGTGCTCCCCCTGCTGGGCTCGAACCAGCGACCCAATGATTAACAGTCATTTGCTCTACCGACTGAGCTAAAGGGGAGTTTCCTCGGTACGACGCCTATTTTTTCGAATTGGGGTAGGTTGGCAATGAAATTTCTTTGAGACATAGCCATTTTTCCAACCAGAATGAACCGAGAAAATTCAGTCAAAACGAGAACTGTTTGTAAAAAATGCTTTGGTAGATTTGGAAAGTCGAGATAGCGTGACATAATCCAAAAACGCAATATATCCGACCGGAGTTTCATATGAGGAGCATGCTATGAAGCTAAATAGACATTTCACTAAGCCAACTGAAGGCTTTTCCGCAGAACTTAACTGGGCCAAACGAAATTCTAGGATTTCAAACCCGGACGGTTCCGTTGTATTTGAAGCAAAAGACATTCTTGTCCCGGAACAATGGTCGCAAGTTGCCGTAGACATCCTCGCGCAGAAGTATTTTCGACGAAAAGGCATTCCTAAATACTTAAAACGAGTGGAAGAAAAGGGAATTCCGCATTGGCTGCAACGCTCCGAACCGGATATGGAAAAATTAGAATCCTTGAAGCCGGAAGATCGCTTTGGCGGAGAGACTTCAGCTTTGCAAGTGTTCGAACGTTTGGCGGGTTGTTGGACCTACTGGGGTTATAAATACGGATACTTTACGGATGAAGATAGTGCCAAAGTCTTCTTTGACGAAGTTGTTTTCATGCTCGCTTCTCAAATGGCTGCTCCTAATTCCCCTCAATGGTTTAATACTGGTCTTCATTGGGCTTATGGAATCGACGGAAAATCTCAAGGGCATTTTTACGTCGATCCGAAAACTGGAAAACTGGTTAAATCGGCCTCCGCCTACGAACACCCGCAACCGCATGCTTGCTTTATTCAGAGTGTAGACGATGATCTCGTAAATGAAGGCGGGATCATGGATCTTTGGGTCCGCGAGGCTCGCCTATTCAAATACGGTTCCGGAACCGGAACCAATTTCTCTAATCTTCGCGCGGAAAACGAATCCCTGTCAGGCGGTGGAAAAAGCTCCGGTTTGATGAGTTTCTTAAAAATCGGCGATAGAGCCGCAGGAGCGATTAAGTCCGGAGGCACCACTCGGCGAGCCGCGAAAATGGTTTGTTTGGACGTGGATCATCCGGATATCGATCGTTTCGTAGATTGGAAAGTTGAAGAAGAAAAGAAAGTCGCCTCTCTCGTTACCGGATCGATACTAAATAACCGCCATCTGAATGCGATTATGAAAACCTGCTACGAGGTTGAGGGTCCGGATCGCTTTGATCCGAAGAAAAACGCGGCCTTAAAAAAGGCCATTGTTGAGGCAAAGAAAGTCTTAATTCCGGATAATTATATCAAGCGAGTGATCGATCTCGCTAAACAAGGATATAAAGAAATCTTATTTGAGGAGTTGACTACCGATTGGCAATCGGAAGCGTACAATACCGTTTCAGGTCAGAACAGTAATAACTCAGTTCGCTTACCGAATGAGTTTATGACTGCCGTAGAGCAAGACCAAGCTTGGCATCTTTATAATCGCACGGAAAAAGAAAAGGCGCTGAAGGAGAAACGTTCTCCGAAGCCGTCAAAAACGATTCGTGCCCGCGAACTTTGGGACCGAATTTCCTATGCAGCCTGGTCTTCCGCAGATCCGGGAACTCAGTATCATACGACGATCAACGAATGGCATACATGTCCGGAAGACGGGGATATCCATGCATCCAATCCGTGTTCAGAGTATATGTTCTTGGACAATACTGCTTGTAATTTGGCTTCCGCGAATCTTCAGAAGTTCATCAATCCGGAAACTCTCATTTTCGATGTGGAAGGGTTTCGATATCTTTGCAGCCTTTGGACGATTATTTTAGAAATCTCAGTTACTATGGCGCAATTTCCTTCGAAGGAGATCGCTGAACTATCATATAAGTTCCGGACTCTCGGTTTAGGGTATGCAAACCTAGGCTCCGCGTTGATGATTATGGGAATTCCATATGATTCTAAGGAAGCCATGGCAATCACCGGTGCAATCACTAGCGTTATGCATATGACCGCCTACTCTACTTCCGCGCAAATTGCCAAGGAATTAGGTCCGTTTGCCGGATACGAAAAGAACAAGAAGCATATGCTCCGTGTAATACGAAATCACCGCAGAGCCGCGTATAATGCTCCTTCTCAGGACTATGAAGGACTCACTATTAAACCGGTTGGAATCGATCCGGCCTTCTGTCCTTCGTACTTACTAAAAGCCGCTCAAGAGGATTCCGATAAGGCCCAAGAGTTGGGAGAAAAATACGGATATCGCAATGCGCAGGTCACCGTAATCGCGCCTACCGGGACTATAGGCTTGGTTATGGATTGCGATACTACAGGTATCGAACCCGATTTTGCATTGGTAAAATTCAAAAAATTAGCAGGCGGCGGTTACTTCAAAATCATCAATCAATCCGTTCCCCTCGCTCTTAAAAAGCTAGGCTATTCTCCCGCAGAGATTGAATCGATTATCAACTACTGCAAAGGTCACGCCACATTAAATGGGGCTCCCGTAGTGAATACGCAAAGCTTGAAGGAAAAAGGCTTTACCAACGAAATTTTGGAAAAGGTGGAAGCGTCTCTGCCTTTGGCGTTCGATATTAATTTTGCCTTCAATAAGTTCAATCTTGGAGAGGACTTTCTACATAAGAATCTCGGCGTACCGAAAGAAACATACGATTCCTTTGGGTTTAATCTTTTGGAATACTTGGGTTTTTCGAAAGATGATATAAATAAGGCTAACGACTATGTTTGCGGAACGATGACTATCGAGAACGCACCGTATTTGAAAGAGAAAGATTATCCTGTATTTGATTGCGCGAATAAATGCGGAAAATACGGGAAGCGTTACTTATCCTACGAATCGCATATTCGAATCATGGCGGCAGCTCAGCCGTTTATCAGCGGAGCGATCTCGAAAACAATCAATCTTCCGGAAGATGCGACAGTCGAAGATATTAAAAACGCATATTATCTTTCTTGGAAAGCGATGGTTAAAGCTAATGCTCTTTATCGTGACGGTTCTAAACTTTCACAACCTTTAAATTCCGTTCTCGAGCTATTGAACGGAATCGAATTGGAGGATCAGGAAGAAATCGCCGAAGCAACGGTATCGAAAGATCCGATGCAATTTGCGGAAAAGATCGTTTATAAATATATTTCTCATCGCCGTAAATTACCGAACCGTAGAGCGGGCTATACTCAAAAAGCTGTCGTCGGTGGGCACAAAGTATATCTTCGAACCGGAGAATACGAGGACGGCCAGATCGGAGAAATCTTTGTCGATATGCACAAGGAAGGTGCCGCGTTCCGTAGTTTGATGAATGCATTTGCGATTTCGGTTTCTTTAGGACTTCAGCATGGAGTGCCTTTAGAGGAGTTTGTAGATGCTTTTACGTTCTTCAAATTTGAACCGAATGGAATCGTTACCGGAAATAAACATATTAAGATGAGTACTTCCGTAATTGATTTTATTTTTAGAGAACTTGCGATTACTTATTTGGGCAGATATGACTTAGGTCAAGTTGCGCCAGAAGATCTTCGCGGCGACGAAATCGGATCTAGAAAATCCTCCGAATCGATTCGTCAGACCGATACCTCGACCCAATCTTCGTTCTCTGATACTCCTCGTTCCGAGCCGGAAACTATCTCTTATTCTCAGATGATTGCTAAGGAGAAACCTTCTTCAGGAATCGCTTTAATGGAAGAAATTAAGATGGCTAAGATCAAGGGATACACCGGCGATTCTTGTACGGAATGCGGATCATTCGAAATGGTTCGGAACGGATCCTGCTTAAAATGCATGTCTTGCGGTGCGACCACGGGCTGCTCTTAACCTATAAGTAAAGGAACGGGAAATTTAAGAAATAAGAGTACCGTTTGTTTCGATGCAATGATAAAAGCCCTTGGTGATTCACCACGGGCTTTTATTTTATATAAGATCGAGTAAAATTCGTCCTATTTGTTCTACTATTTACGAGTTAGCTTTCACGTTTACAGCCAGTTTTACTGACAGATAAATTTGCCTTACGCGAAAAAAAGCACATTCATATTATTGAATATTGAAGTAGAGACTTGAAAAGCTATTTACTTGAAAATTTTCGTATTCTCAATTCGACTCTGTTTACTCGAGAAGAACCGACTTTGATTAAGCGAATTAAATGAATTATAAAAGTATTATGGGGTCGGGCCGATCGGCGGCGCTCCAGGAGGTCCTCCGTTTAAACCCGGGATTTTAACTTCTGGCTTTTGCAAAATTCCCGTAATCGGGAGACATTTTCCCCCTCCGCTTTTTTCTAAAAGTGCAAGCATTCCGACTATATCTTCCCGTTCTAAGGCGAAGTTACGTTCCAATTCTAGGCATACTTTCAGATTTAATTGGGAAAAGCCGAGAGAATCGGAAAGTCGAATATTTCCGGTTATGTCGAAGCGTGCAATGGACGTATCCAAAACAAATTCGTCGATATCCAAATTCCCTTGGTTAAGTCTAGATTTAAGCGATAATTTATTGATTCTAAAATTCTCGAGTTTATCCAGGACTGGAAGTTCAGGTAAGCCGGGAAGAAATCCCCTGCTTCCGGAAGGCATCCCTATTTGAAAAGACCCGCTTTGACGGCTTGCGGGTAAAGCGATAGAATCT
The DNA here is from genome assembly GCF_000306235.2 of Leptospira fainei serovar Hurstbridge str. BUT 6. Classification (NCBI taxonomy): domain Bacteria; kingdom Pseudomonadati; phylum Spirochaetota; class Leptospiria; order Leptospirales; family Leptospiraceae; genus Leptospira; species Leptospira fainei. Next base: position 156,784 of record NZ_AKWZ02000002.1, on the reverse strand, counting down.
AATTTTAAAAAACCTTTTAAGGAATCGATCGTGCCTAGCGGATTCCCGTCGTAATCAAGTTTGATTCCAGAAATCCGAAATTCGCCGTTGATTTTCTTGCGAAGCAAAGATATAAGACCGGCTTGTATGCTTGCTTCGTTGGCCTTTGCGCGAACGCTAGGGCCGTTAATTTCCAGGGATTTTGCCGAGATTTCCCCAAATATGATGGAAACTTTAAGTTCCCTAAAAGATAAACTGGAAGGACCTCCCGGGCCGGAGTTGATAGCGCTTCGAACTATATTTTCGTAGGGGAATAATAGGAAAGAAAAGAAAAGAAAGAAAAAAACTCCCAATCCGACTAAGATCAATTTTTGCTTTAAGCTGAAACGCGGAGAAATATCCTCCTCTACTTCTTCGGGAAGTTCTTCCAGTTCCATAGTGAGGAATTCTTCTTCCTCATTTGAAATAGCTTCTTCTTCTCTCAGTTTTTCTCGCGGCATCTTTTTTACCTGGCCTTTCCACTGTATGCGGCGATCTTCATGTTTACGTCGTAAGTACTGCGGTCTTGATACGGCTTGCTAACTTGAAAGAACTCCACTTTCGCATTGACACGCTTATTTTTATCGATATCGTAAACGACCTTCATCATCGATTCCAAAGTGACGCCTCGAAAATTCACGTCGAAAATCAAGACCTGATATTTTCCTTTATCGATGTCCTTTGCCGGAATCGGTTTCATGGTCGAAATTCTATCTTTCACCCCGTGATCTAAAAATATTTTTTCTAGCTTACCGGAGAATTCGCTCGGATCTCTCTCTCCACCGGTCGTGTCTAACGTGCTAAAATATAAGTATTCACCGATGATTTTATCCAGTTTGGCAAGTTGGCCAGGGGTATCATTTACGGTATCGGATAAATCAGTCCTGAGTCTGTAAATTTTCCTGCCTGCGACAAAAAGCAAGGCTAGAATCACCATCCCACCCGCGATTAAAAGAAGGAGGCGTTCTCGTGGTTCTAGTTTCTGCCACATAAAACCTGCATCGGCTTAAAGTTCGGACTCGCCGACCTTAGAAGCCACCTCCATCTTGATTGTGAAACTGACTTTATACGTTTTGAGTCCCGGGTTAATCCTATTATCTTCGATCGTGATTTTTTTGAACATCTGGGAATTTTCCAGCGATCTTTGAATGATTCCGATTTCAGAATATTCATTTACCCTTCCTTGGATCGATACATGTCCGTTGTCGTAGGTAAGACTATGAAATTGAAAAGCCTGTAGCCCGGGATCGGGAAACTTCGTAGAAATTTCGTAAAACACGTCTAGGATACTCGGTTTTGAAAGGTATTTACGGTAAAGTTCCGTTCGACCTTTTGCCTCATCCTTTAACTTTCTTGCATATTCCAACGGGTCGGCGTCCGCTGGGACGGTCGTGCCGATGCTTGCCTTTACTTTTTCAGCCAGTATTTTATTAGCGGCGGCAAGCTTGCGCTTATCGGAAATTATGCCTAGAAAGAAGACGCTCAAAAACAGAGCTATCGATATTCCTGCTAAAATTAAATGAGGATGGAACGCGGATAAATCGAAGAGGTTTTTGTTTAAGCGTTTTACATAAGGTGTTTCTAAAAAATCTACTTTCGACTTCTTTGGAAGGGTAAGCTGGTAAGCCATCCCGTAGCAAGTTGCGTAAAGATCCGGGTTAACCGACAGAAAATCGTATCTCCGAGTTTGAAGGGATAATTTCTCTCCCAAAAACGAATCTAGATCTCGAATTTTACTCCCTTCCCCAGAAATATAGATCGCTTCCGGTCTTTCGGTTTCTCCGACTGAAAGAAAGCTTCTTCGCGCCTCTTCTGCGACCCGATCGAAGAATTCCTGCACTACCGAAAATGCTTTTTTTACATCTGCGATTTTCAGTCTGTATTCTTTCGCGAATAAATTCAATCCGTCTTCCGGAGGATGGAACGGCTCGAATTGTAGACTAGTCTTGAGTGCATTGGCTTTCTCTAAGTCGATCTTCAGCGCCTTGGCAATCTCTTCGGTCAGGGTATCGCCGCCAAGAGAAAGGAATCTCGTATGGACTATTTTCCCGTCTTTCGTAATATTAAGAAGACTTGTTTTTCCCCCGATATCGATTTGCGCAACATTCGAAAAAGGAATTTCTTTTCCGATATGTTTCGCGATTAAGGAACCCAGACAAATGGAATCCACAAAAATCCCGCGAAAAACCGTTGAACCTTCCCTGAACGGATCTGCTAAGGTATCGAATTCCGCGTGATGTGCCGTATAAGTAATAACGTCAGATTTTTCTTGATCGATTCGCCAGATTGAACCTAGTACCTCTACCGTTTCCATAGGAAACGGTACTCTACTTTCAACCTCATACGGTATTACTTCTCTAACTGCTTTTTCAGTAGTAAGAGGGATTGAAATTTCCCGTATAAAAAGTTTGTCCAACGATAATGCTAAGACTAAGGAGGATTCTCCGGGAAAATAAGTGTTTAAAAACCTTTGTATATTGGTCTCATATTCCTTTTCTTCCATCCGCGAAATGGGCATCGATTCCGCTTTCAATAAAGTAAGATTCCCCATAACTCTTTGGAAGAGAGCCCCTTTAATTGAGCAGGTACCGTAATCGATGGTGAGGAATTTTTCGTAGAGGAACATCAATCCTCCCTATAATAAAGCATCATATTGTTTGTTAGATCAAAAATTCCCGTAATCCTACGAACGGCGATTTTACTCGAGGTTTCACCCTCCGATTGCTTCCCCGAATCTAAGGGGACTTCTCCGACGGCGGTGATCCTGAAGATCTCTCCCTTTGTTTTGATCCTTCCACCGGATACATCCGTTCCCTCCCCGGCCAATTCTTTATAAAGTGTAATTCCTCCTACGGAGGGAACCTGAAATTCCGGGAGATTTTCTACGTCTTTTGTATCTTTGATATAGCCGCCCTTCTGAATCTTCAATTTTAGAATTTTCATCGCCGCCTGTCGGGTCATAAAATCGGATAGGGACATTAATACGAAGTACGGTGCGGCATTCAAGTTGATTCTGTCATCGTAATTCCTCTGGAAAGGGACAAAGGCGGTCATATTGTTCGCCAGTACAAAGTCCGCTTCTCCTAATAAGACTTTTTCCTCTTCTGACATGAAATCTTTGGAATTTTTTTGGTCGTAGTCCGGAGGCTTTTGGGAACCGTAAACGATTCTCGGGTCGAATCCTTTTACTGAAGTGAGTTCCGAAAGGGAATAGAGATATGAGTTCTTTATTTTTCTAGGAGGGATTAGTTTTTCATAGTAAGGAGCTTCGCTGCTCCCTTGAGAATCGTCGTCGATCCAGTCGATTAAAGGCGTTAATAGCCCTCTCTTCAAACCCAAACGCTCTAAAAGACGTTGGGCCATTTCCTGGTTTCGCAAGTTGATATCTTTCGTATCAGCGTTATAAATGGAATTTAGATTTATTTTTCCGTCTTCTCCCTGAATTTTATAGTAGATGAAGCCTCCACCTAAAGGAACCGGCGGAGGGCTTAGGCCGATTCCGGATTTATATAGCTGCTCTTCCGGGATTTTCCGTAATGCTCCGAGTCCGCCTTGAAAGCCGGCCTTCGCAAGGAGCAACGCGCGAAAGCCCGACATTTCCCCTTTCGATATTTTGTATTCGCTCAAACTACGGTCCGCGAAATCGAGCGTGGTCGTAACCGCTGCCATCCCGATTCCCGCGACAAGTAGAATCACAATGGCGCCTCGCCTTCTTGAAAAACGAAGGCCTTTGTATCGTAAACCGTAACTGCCGAGATTCATTTGTATAAAATCCCCGGAAATGCGAGCGTCTCGAATCTCCTCTCTTCGGTTCCGATTTTCGCGATTAATTCTATACGTATCAGTCGAGGAATATTCTTTGCTTCTCGAGAATCCCATTCTTCTTCCCACTTGGAACCGGTACGGGAAAATTTAAACGCAAGACTTTTGACCCCGTTAAGCAGGACATATTCTTGACCTCCCGCAAACGGGAATTTATCCACGATTTGATCTTCGCGTCTGATTAGGAGATATCCGGGTGCATCCTCGTCTTTTTTTAGGAAATATTCCACTTCTCTTACTTCGGGCAACCCGGTCTCTTCCGAGTTGGGATGAGTGGCGGCAAATACGATAAAATAATCGTTACTACTCTCTCTCGGGTGCTTATTACCGTCTTCCGATTTGCGGCCTCGTCTACTCACGAATACGAGTCTCTTTTCTGTGGCAAAGAAAAAAGTCATCGCGAGCGTGCTTCTTATGTTTTCCAAGGCCAACATTGCTTGTTGCTTATCGGAGCCTTCTGCGCTGGAATTATCCCTAGAAACTCTCAGCAGGGAAGTATATGTACCGAAGATCATTACTAAAAGTCCGCCGAGTAACATAGCAACAATCGATAATTCTAATAACGTAAATCCTCGGCGGTATCTCCGCTTCGTCGGGAAGAAAAATCGAGGACATCCAAAATTCCTTGTACGAAGCATTAGTTCATCGACGCCTTAAAAGTTTCGACGGTATACTTTTCTTTTTTAATGTCCCCTTGGCTGTTTCTTTCTCCGGTGGGATATTCGATGGTGACGTATATATGAAAAACTTTGATCAAACCTCCAGTGGCCGAACCTTGATTATTTCCGGTCCTCTGGCTTATCAGTTTGTTCATTTCGGAATTACTCCCGCCGAGCAAATCTTCGGGTTTTTTTCCGCCTTTTCCAGATAGCTTCAGCAAATCAAGATCTTCTTCGTTTATTATCGTGCTATAACGGAATCCGCGATATCCCGGAATATCTCCGGAAGAAACATCTTTTTGTAATATACTTGCGGAATCGATTTGGGCCATTTTGATTTTGGCTAAATGGACCGCTTCGGTCTGAAGCGTAGCTAATCGCTTTAAGCGAATTCCGTCGCCAACCGTTCTCAATACGAAGGCTATCCAACCGGCTGCGATCAGGAGAGCTATAGTGATTTCTATTAAGGTAAAGCCCGCCCTTTTTCTTTTCCGTCGCTTATCGCGCTTTTTAGAACTGGCTGGTACCGTTATTCTCATTTTGTTTATACCAATCTAGTTCGTCTTGAGGAATTAAAGCCTCGCCGTCCCTAATTTCGGATTTTCCGCCGTATCTCCTAACTATCAACGTCCGCTTGATTTCCGGGTCGGGTCCCAGATGTATATAAAAATCTTCGGCTATCGAAAGGGGAGAAAAAGGAATTCGAACCTTACCCTTTACGTAACGATATCCCCGCGCATCCATTATATCTACTATCGAGGAGGAAGACGGCAACTCCCGCTCTTGAAAGATCGGTTTTTCCTTCATCCCTTCTTCTCCTCTCTCGACTTCGATGACGGTATATTTCTCTTCGTCTATGTTTAACTCCAAGAAAATCGTTCTCTGATTCAGCTTTGCTCGACGATAGCAGAATGCGACCACATCATGTAAAAGCGTAGCCTCTTCCTGAGCCCCGGGGGTAAACATTTTTGCAACGGAAGGAAGAACTAAAATCATGATTGCCCCGATTATAAAAACCACGATCGCAATTTCGATTAAAGTAAAACCGGCACGGCTTGTCCGCCTCCTTCCCCGCATTTAATTTACTTTTTCTTAAACTGAGCCGGATAATCTTCCTCTTTCAATATATTAAAATCGGCATTTGCACCTTCTCCGCCTTCTTGTTTATCTTTACCAAGCGTGATGATTTGCATTTCACCGTATTCGTCGAATTTGAGTTTATAGATTCCGCCCCAAGGGTCTTTGATGATGTCCTTATTGCTAGCCATCGGACGCCAATCTTCAGGCACGTCTCCGGTGGTAGGCTTTTCCACTAAAGCTTCCAATCCCTGCTCTTCGCTGGGATAATTTCCGTATTTTTGCGCATAACGCTCTAAGTGCATTTGAATTTCGCGGCCTTCTTTCCGGAGTTCCATAGATGCCGTATCGTCCTTAATGTCTCCAACGTTAATGCTGGAGATTATAATCGCCATGATCGCGCCCAAGATTGCTACGACGATAGCTAACTCTATCAATGTGAATCCCTTTCTGCGTTTGTTTCCCGTTTTCAAGTCGGTTCTCCTATTTATCTTAATTTTATTATATGCCCTTCAAATTCTGGGTCAAGCTGAACATTGGCACTATAATCGAAGCCATAATAATACCGATCGCGAAACCCATGAATACCAGCATCAACGGCTCGATTGCCTGAGTCATAGCTTTCAAAGAATTATCCACTTCCGAATCGTATATTTCCGCCAACTTATTCATCATTTCTGGTACTCTATCGGAAACTTCTCCGGCAGACATCATTCCCAGTACCATCTGAGGAAGAATTTCCGAACTTAAAAATGAGGAGGAAAGTTTTTCTCCTTCCCGAATTCGGGACGCCGCGTTTCGAATTTCTTCTCCGAAAATAGTATGGTCCACGATTTGTTCTACGATTTGCAGGGAAATTATTAACGGGACTCTATTGGTCAGCAGGATTCCTAAATTTCTTGCGAAGTTTGAAATCAATACTTTCTTTGAAAGGCCGCTGATGATGGGAATTTTGAGAATAAATCTTTCCCATGCCAATTTCCCTTCCGCAGTGCTTTTATAATATAAAAATCCCGAAATGGAAATGATTAGCAAAGGAAAGAGTAAAAACCACCAATCCGTTACGATTCTCGAACTTCCGATTACGATCTTAGTGATCAACGGCAATGGAGCGTCGAATTGGATGAATAATTGTTCGATTTGTGGAACGACCGTGGTTAAAAGAAAGATAACGACCCCAAATAGCAAAACAAAAATGATGATCGGATAAACCAATGAAGTCGTAACTTTTGATTTTAACTCTTGGTTTTTTTCCTCCATTTCCGCCAACCGAATTAGAGCCGTTTCGTAATCTCCGGTCCGCTCACCTACCGAAACCAACGAAGGATATTGATTCGGAAATATCTGCGGATGTTTTTTCATCGCGTCGGACAGAGAGCTTCCTTCAGTGATATCCGCCTGCATCGCTACAACGACTTTCCGAAAGACATCATGATCCGTCTGTTCCACGATATTCGCCAAGGATTTATCCAAGGGAATTCCCGCGCCGACTAATGTTCCCAATTGGCGGCAAAACATTCCGATTACTTTTCTCGGAACCCGATATAGTAGGTTCGCTAAAAAAGGAAAAAGTTCCCGATCTTTTCGCTCGGTATCTTCCGAAATAAGTCGAACATAAAGTCCTTTCGATTTTAATTTGGTTCTAGCGGATTGAATATTAGGAGCATCGATGATTCCTTTTTCTTCCTTCCCTTTTCGGTTGAAGGCTATGTATGTGTATAGAGCCATGTGAATAAAATCAGGTTACTCGGAGCACTTCATCCGGAGTTGTCACTCCGTCTAAAACCTTGCGAATTCCGTACTCTCTCATCGTAAAGAAACCGTTTTGGATCGCTATGTCGTTAATTTTCGTGGTATCGAGTCCGGCTAAAATTGCGTCTTTAATCGTATTACTAATCACTAAAAATTCGTAAATGCCGGTTCTTCCCTTGAAGCCGGTTCCCATACAGTTGTGACAGCCTTCTCCTTTATGAAGGTGTCCGTTCTTCAGCGCTTTTCTCGCAATCCCGAGAGCTTCAAGTTCCACCGGAGTCGGTTTATAAGTAGTTTTACATTTCGGACAAATCGTTCTAACGAGTCGTTGAGCTAAAAATCCCAATACAGTCGAGGTAATTAAATACGGTTCTATTCCCATATCCACTAGACGCGTAGCAGCCGATGCAGCGTCGTTCGTATGCAGAGTAGAGAACACTAAGTGACCGGTTAAAGACGCTTGGATTGCGATTCTGGCGGTTTCTTCGTCCCGGATCTCTCCCACCATGATTACGTCAGGGTCTTGTCGTAGGATCGCCCTTAGGCCGGTCGCAAAAGTCAGACCGATTTTATCCTGCATTTGCATTTGAGAAACTCCCTCGATCTGATATTCGACTGGGTCCTCGCAGGTGATAATATTTCTCTCTTCCGTATTTAATTCAGTCAATGCGGAATAGAGTGTCGTGGATTTACCGGAACCGGTAGGTCCGGTTACTAGTATAATTCCGTGAGGTTGGTATATAAGCTTCCGGAGTTCCTTTAATAAATCCGGATAAAATCCCATGGTCTCCAAGGAATATTTTTGATCTGTCTTGTTTAAGAGACGCATTACGATTCGCTCTCCGAATTGACACGGAATGGTTGAAACCCGGATATCTACGTCCTTTCCCGCCAATCTAAGCTTGATCCTACCGTCCTGCGGAAGACGGTTCTCCGCAATATTCAAATTGGACATGATCTTGATACGAGAGGTGATCCCGGCATGATAGGACTTCGGAGGAGTTAGCACGTTATGCAAAATACCGTCGATTCGGTATCTTACTACTAAGCTTTTTTCGTAAGGTTCAATGTGAATGTCCGATGCTCTTTCGTTCACTGCTTGCGAAAGGATGACGTTGACCATCTTGATGATCGGCGCATCGTCGGATAAGTCGATTGTTTCGTTATCAAATCCTTCCGCGAGTTCGGAAAAACTTCCTTCCATTTCATTGAGAAGGTCTTTTGCCGCTGCCGAAGTCGTATCGAATTGAGAATGAATGATTCTCATAATCTCCGGTTCCGGTGCGAGTATGAACTCTACTTTATAGTCTCTAAGACTAAAGCGAACATCGTCCATCGGATGCAAGTCGCTAGGATCGGAGATTGCCACTTTTACGGTCTTTTTGGAAACCTCGAAAGGCACTAAGCGGCTTTTTTGGATTAGCTTAAGAGGAATTCTCTGATAGATTTCCTCCATGCCCTTAAATTCCAATTTTTCTTGGAATTCCATTCTATACAGGCGGGCCATCGCACGCAGTACGTCCACTTCTCCCGCAATCCCTTTCTTTTGAAGGATATGCCCTAACGGGAGATTGTTTTTTTTCTGGAGTTTAAGGGAATCCTCCAGGTCTTTCGAGGAGATGATTCCCTCTTCGACGAGTATATCGCCTAGAGTTTTCACGTTTTTATTCCCCTCTTTCTTTGATCGTAGTTTCCTTATTTAGGATCCTTTCTCTTTCCAATTCGTATCTTTCTTGCTGGAGTTTTTTCTTGGCGGTCATTTTATCAGCTAGCTCGCGATTATCCAGAATATGCGGAGTGATAAATACCATAAGGTTCGTTTTCTTATTCGACTCGGTGGTCCGTCGGAAAATCCAACCGAGATACGGGATATCCCCTAAAAGCGGGATCTTAATGAGTCGCTTCTCCTTATCGCTAGAAATTAGACCTCCGATAACGATCGTTTGCTTATTTTCCAACGTAATAGTAGTTTTTACTTCTCGTCTGTTGAACGTGGGGTTTCCTCCGGTCAGAGCGATGGAGGCGATATTTTTGATTTCCTGAAGCAAATCCAGCGTGATCTTGTTATTCTTGTTTACATGCGGCGTAAACTTCAGCTTGATCCCTGTCGGTCTATATTCATAGTTATCGACGGTAACCGCGTTGGTTCCCCCCATTCCGGCATTCCGACTTTGGGTTCTCACCGGGACGTCCTGGCCCACGTTGATTTCCGCTTCTTGATTATCGAGGGTCAAAACTTGCGGCGCCGATAAAACGTTGAAGTTTTCGTTTCCTTGATTCGCACTCAAAATTCCCAGAATCTGCTGGGATCCTGCTTGCACGAATCCTAATGAAAATCCGGACAAAGTGTTTACGTTCGGATTCATCCGTCCGCTGGAATTAATGATATTTCCTTCTTTCGCTAAGCCGGAGTTAAATTGGCTATACGGACCCTGATTCAAATATCTCCAATCGATCCCGAAATCGTTTTGGTCGGTTGAAGAAAGCTCTACGATAAGTACTTCTAAGAGAACTTGTTTTCGTGATGAATCTAGGATCCGGATAATTTTACGGATTTCGTTCCATTCCGCTTCGGTAGCGGTTACAATAACCGAGTTGGATTCCTTGTGAGAAACGGCTTTAATTTTTTCGACTTTAGCGGGCGGCGGAACCGGTGCGCCCGGCTGTCCCGGAACCGGCGTAGGCTGATCTCCGACAACCGGGTTATCCAGCTTAATTAAAGTAGCCGCTATTTTCTCCGATTCACTATGTTCCAAGGTATAGATATGAATATCGCCTGCTGAAGAAATGGAACCCGGCGTCGTTTCTCCCGGCTTAGCATCCAGCTCGTTGATAAGCACCATTAACTTGTTAATATCCGCCGTGGAACCGGAAAGGACGATTGTATTAGTATTACGATAAACGATGATATCCGTATTAGGAGAAGTTAACCTTTTTAAAATCGGTTCCAGCTCTTCCGGCTTTACGTTCTCGATCGGAATAATCTGGGTGATGATTCGATTATCGCTAGCTTCGGATTCCGTAATCGGTTCTTTACCGACTCTGATAAAGGAAGATCTCGCTAATGCATCTTTGAGTTTAACGATCGTTATTAAATCCGTCTCTTCGACGATTGCGAAGCCCATCGATTCCAAGACCGCTTTCATGAATGCGAACGCGTTTTTGACCGGGATTTCTTTCTGTGAAATGATGGTGATTTTCTTTCCCTTTAAACTTTCGTCCAAAAGAATATTCTTCTTAAGGATCGCGCTCATACCTTTAAGAAAATCGTTCAATTCGGTATCTCGCCAATTAGCGAAGAAGGTTCTTTCTCTCGCATCTTCCGTCGGCGTTGACGAACGTTTGGATCCTTTCTTTGCGGATTGGGAAAAGATCGTTTCAGTGGAAGTCAAAAACAGTAATAGTGTGATTGTGGCTGTTTTAAGGTACTTGACTTTTGGTTCTAAACTTCGCATGCAACCTTCAATTTCGAATGATAAATTCATAGGAGAGGACCTTGCCTCCTCGTTCCACGTCTACGGAAACTTTTTCCGCAGTTTTAATGGAATTCCAGATTTCGAGCATCTTTTCGGTCTCATTCAAAGGCATACCATTTACTCTTCGAATTACATCTCCGCTTCTCGCTCCCAATGCATAGAAAATATGGTCGTTTCCGATACTATAAATCTTATAGCCGGTAATCGCGTTATTCTCCATGTAAGGTCCAAATCTGGCGTTTTTGTAGATACCTGTCGGGTCTTTTAACTTCTTGTTAACGTCTTGTCTGGATAGAATTTTGCGGATCGAGTCCCCGGTCGCCGTATTCTTTTGGCCTGCATCTGCCGTTGCCGGTCCCGCACCCAATTTGGCTCTGGCTTCTCCCGGAGTCTGCCCGATTTCCACTTTTAGAGAACCGCCTCCTTTTTCCAGTACAACATGAGTCAGATTGATCGCCTTAATTTTATAGCCGCCTACCATTTCTCCGGTAGCAAACTCTTCCGCGGCCTGTTTTCCTTTTTCGAGAATCGTAACTCGAGCAAAACTCCAGTGACCGCTGAGCGTTCCGGTGATTCTCATTTCTTCGCCTTCTCCAGTATCCGGTGGGAGTCCCGATTCGGCACCTGCACCCGCTTCACCCGGCAATGGAGCTAGACTTCCCCGGAATAAATTTCCTGTAACCATTTCTTCGTAGGAGGTCATCGCAATGTTGATCGGAGGGGCGATTCTACGGATGGACGCATTCGATGAGCCGGTCTGGATATCGGGTGTCAGAAATAGCAAGAGTACTCCCCTAAATAAATACGCTAAGGAAAGGGAAAACAAAATAACGATCGGAATAAGGGCGTAAAAAGTATTCTTCCGTAATTCGATAAAAAACGCGTTCATTAGTATCCTTAGCCTTCCTCAGAACCAGCACCCGATATAGGAATCTCCTTCTGCTAAAGGGGAACCGGGGTCCGATGGGCAAAGATTTCTATGGGGTAGTTAAAGTCTCGCCACCTTTCCTGTTTCCAGGTTAGTGACAATTTTTAAAGTTTTCCTAAGTGCGATTTCCGGGTTGATCCTAGTACCATTTAGAAACACTTCAAAATGAAGGTGAGAACCGGTGGCAGAACCGGTGCGACCTACTCCACCTATGACCGTTCCGGCTCTAACTTTGGTTCCCTGCTCGACAGTTATTTTCGCACAATGTGCATACATTGTTTTGTAACCGTTTCCGTGGTCGACAATTACCGTATTTCCGTAACCGCCGTTAACCCCGGCAAAGGAAATTGTTCCCTCTGCGGATGCTAAAATCGGGGCTCCCTGCGGACCCGCTAGGTCGATTCCAGTGTGATAGCCTCCGCTCCCTGTATGGAACGGGTCCTTTCGGCGACCATATCGCGAAGTGATTCTGGAATTTACGACAGGCGTTAAAAAAACTCTTCGATGTTCGATTTTTTGTCGGGTAGCATTTGCCACCTTTATCGGTACGCTCAAGCTTTGGCCCACCTTTAAAACGGAGCCTTTCTGAAGGCCGTTAGCCTCGGTGATGCGTGCAGCCGTTGTTTTCAAAGTTTTGGCGATTCTAAATAGCGTATCTTTCGGTTTTACGATATAACTCTTGATGATTATGCCGCTTTGGTGAACGATCTTAGAGGAAATGATCGGATTAATATTAATGAATGCGGGCAATTCGATATTCGACTTGTCCTTATGATAGCTAACTGCCGAATACTTGTCCGCTTCCCATTCATCCGGAGATTGTGAAAATAATTGCTTTATCTTTCGCTCTTCGCGATCGGTGAAGAACGAAGAATCTTTGCTGGTATAATCGTTAATAGCCGAATCGTAATTTTTAAGAGGATCGGCAGATAGCGACGAGGCGACGAGCGCCGAAATTATCGGAAGGTAAAGAATCGTCCGGTTCACGTATTTAATATCGGTCCGCCGTACTTCGGTTCTTGAACCGGTCAGACAGGGCCGCTTATTTTTTCTTTTTATATTCCGTGAGCTCATTATCGATCAGTCTATCCAAGTCTTCAATCTTAATGGATTTTTTCTCGAAATCGTCGTTCACCTGGTAAGCCAAAAGTCTCCCGATCGCATGTTCTCGCTTTTGATCGGCTGGGAAGCATTTGATTTTCACAAGTGAAGGGGTCGATTCTATATATATCCGAACTAGCATTCCTTTCTTAAAGGTCTCAGTCGGGGACACTTTCGTATCCTTCTTGAGCGCATACACCTTATCTTGGTAATACGTATTGATATCGGATAATCTATCCTGCTTAATCAACCTGGATCCGCAGTGCAATAGCAGTAGGGCCAAGAGAAAAGCGGGTATTCGCACCATTTCAGGCAAAGGTTATTCGGGGACCGGAAGGGATAAACTAGTTTTTCGAAAAAAAGCGTTTAGGTGAACTTTTCTCGCACCTGTTTTCCGTATGGAAGATGTCCGACTGATTCGATTAAAAGGGGCTTCTCTGGAAGGTTTGCAGGCATTTCCTGTTCAAGTTGAAGTCAATTTGAAACGTGGAATACCTCGCTTCACAATTACCGGATTAGCTGCCACTGCCATAAAAGAATCCGCCGATCGGATTAGAATAGCGATCGAAAATAGCGGCTTTGATTACCCTCTTTCAAACGTTCTTGTTCACTTAGGACCGGCTGGGAGAAAAAAAGAAGGTACTTATCTCGATCTGCCGATTGCCGCCGGACTTCTCACGCTCACTGGACAATGGGATCGAACAAATCTGTTAGAAGATTTATTGCTGTTAGGAGAATTGGGATTAGACGGAAGTCTTCGTCCGGTGAGAGGTATCCTACCGATTCTTCAACAAACCGTAAAAGATACCTGTACGGGAGTTGTCGTTCCTTTCGAAAATCGCCAGGAAGCGGCCTTACAGAGTAAGTTTCCTATTTATTCGATTCGGCATTTGCGGGATTTGGAAGCCCTACTTTCAGGAAGAGTAACTCCGGAAAAAAAGGAATCTTTGAAAATTAAGAATGAATCTTTTCGCGAAAGAATCGAGATCTATCAGGATCAGATGCCTGGATTACGAGCGATTCAAATAGCCGCCGCAGGTTGGCATCATTGTCTCTTATCAGGCCCCCCGGGTGCCGGAAAGAGTCTTCTCGCGAGACTTGCTTTCACTCTTTTGCCTCCGATACGGGAATCGGAGGCGCTTGATCTCCTGTCTCTCCGTTCCCTTCGTGAATTGGTATTCGATTTGGAGGTTGCTCGTCCATTTAGAAGTCCCCATCACACGACGTCGGATATTGCTCTCGTCGGAGGTTCCCGGGCTTTGAATATGGGCGAAGTCACTTTGGCGAGTCACGGAATTCTTTTCCTAGACGAACTGGCAGAGTTTAGACCTGGGACCCTGCAGGCATTACGAGAGCCGATGGAAGAAGGTCTTATTACCGTTTCACGAATATCCGGTTCGATCACCTACCCCTGCCCTTTCCTACTTATCGGCGCGATGAATCCATGTCCATGCGGTTACTTTCAGGCTTATGATCGACCTTGTTTTTGCAAATTTCAAAGAGTGCAAGCCTATCAATCATCGGTGACAGGACCGTTTATGGATCGTATCGAAATATTTTTTCATTTAAAGACCGGAAGCAAGCCGAATCGAGAACGGGTAACGATCGACCTAGGACTTCTGCGCGGATCGGCCGCTAGAGCCGCAAGAATGCAGGAAGCCAGGTTATATCAAAAAACAGGAAAATTATATAACGGTGCACTGCGAGGAGAAGAAATATTAGAAACGATTCACCTTTCGATAAAATGCAGGGAGTTGGTTGCAAAGGCGGTTCAGAAACGAGGGCTTAGCATTCGAAAGGCGCTTCAATTGAGAAAAGTGGGAAGGACAATCGCCGATTTGGAAGAAAGCCAAGAAGTTGAGGAGAGACATTTGGAGGAGGCCCTTGTTTTCCTAAATTCCGGATGGTTTCCGGAAAACAGGGCCGCTGCCTAAGTAGGTTCTTTCGACGTTTTTATTTGTGGTTACTTTGACAGGAAATGCGAGAGCTCCATTGCGATCTTATCGATCGCGAAGTCGATATAACTTTCGTCTTCGATCTTCTTCTTGTAGTCCTCGAATTTCCGCTTTTTGATTGGAATTCCTCGTTTTCTCAGTATCACCGGGTCGGGACCGAATTGCTCGGTCTCGGCCAGGTTGCCGAGAATTTGGATGCTTTTCATAGTTACTTCCTTGTAACGATTTAAGGTCCTCATCCTTGAGAACCCGCAGACAATTCGAAAATCGACCTGAATTCAAGATCGCTTAACGAAGGTTTTCAAAATAGGTTACGATAAAAAACTAGTTCCCTTTTTTCGTTCAAAAAGGCCAAACAGAAAGAGACAAAACATCGTTTTAAAGAAACGTGTCTGGATAAATAAATTTCTGCCGCCAATTTCATCTTCGTTTCCTTCTTTTTATTGAAGGTTTCTAAAGGATGTGCAAATAAACTGCTGTTCCAATGCTTCACTTCCGTAAAAAATACCAGGTTTTCCCGCAGGCTGATTATGTCGATTTCCGCGAATTGTAAGCGGTAATTTCTCTCTAAAATCGTATGCCCGCCTCGAATAAGAAAGTTTACGGCTGCATCCTCTCCGAGTTTTCCCTTTTTCTGCTTTCCGCGTAAGTCGGGCATACATAAGGATCGGTTTCGAAATCCTTGTTATCGGTGAACTCTTTTAGGCTCTTAGATTTTTTCGTTAATGCGCATTGGTAGCTTCTTGTAAATCCAAAGCCTTTACTATAAACAAATGATTTTCTTTCACTAAATCGACTAGAATTAAATTTCGAACGAACGTGCCATACTCGTCTTTTACAATCCGAATGCTTGGCCTAAGAGGCTTATCCGGATTGGAGCTTAAAACGATTCCGACTCTCTTATCCGAAAGTTCAACGCAAGATCCGACCGGATAGAGAGAAACATGATTTAAGAACGTGCGGACGATTTTTAGGTCAAATTTACCGACATCCATGCTGATCATCGATTTAATCGCTTCGTGAGGTAAAATTCGTTTTCGATGTGGACGATTCGTAATCAATGCAGAAAAATTGTCCGCAATTGCATAAATACGGGCTGCCTCTTCGATCGCGCCGGCTGCCAATTTTTGAGGGTATCCTTTACCGTCATATCGCTCATGGTGCTGTAACGCGACAACTGCAAGGCTATTCTTCATTTTTATTCTTTGGGTTAAGATTTGGTAGCCAATGATTGTGTGTTTTAAAATGGATTTATATTCTTCGTCGTTTAGTTGATCCGTCTTTTCGGATACCGTTGCCGGAACCTTTGTCATACCGACATCGGCAACCAAGCAAGAGATAGCCAAGTCCACCATTTTGGGGCGCGAGTAATCCAATAGTTTCCCGATGATTAACGCGTATAGAGTGGAATTCGTGATTTGGTTATAAAGATAATAGCCCGGATTATTCATCCCTAAAATTAAGTATGAAAGATTACTATGAGCACGGACGAAATCCGATAGACTTTCCGCTTGGTCCCGAATCGGGCCGAAATCAAAACTTTTATCCTCTGCCGCCTTTCGATAAACGTCCTGAACGACGTTAAACGTGGATTTGTACAAGCTGGAAAATTGGATTTTAATTCGATTTAAATTATCGTAAATCCCTTTTAACGGAAGTAGATCCTCATCGACTATCGTACTTACAATGATGTCTTCGATCTGCGTTTCTAGAAAATCGGGATCGGTGATCAACTGCAATGGATCTCCGTGAGTCAGGACCTCGGTAATTCCAAAACGTTTTAGACGTTCTAGGTCGGAGTCCGTGATAGGTGTATTGGAAGTGATAAAGAGGTTTTCTTTATCCAGATAAACTGGCTTAGAAAACCGCATTCCCGGTTTAAGTTCCGCCACACTTACTTTTTTCATCTTTTCAAATCCTTATTACATTTCACTTGGCACGTTTTCTCCTAACAAGTATGCGAAAACCGCTGCAACTGCCCGATATAAATTCTCCGGAATTTCCTCTCCTACAGGTAACGGGGATAAAGCCTCGGCCAATGGAGCGTTCGCTACGATTGGAATCTTATGATTCTCGGCCACTAGGCGAATTCGATCGGCTAAAATACCTTCTCCGGTTGCTATGACTTTAGGAGCCGATTCGCGATCTGGCACGAACTTAAGAGCAATTCCTAATTTCATGCGTTCCATTCCCTCCTCTGGTAGGAAGGTTTGTACGAAATTCTGACTTCTTGGAATCGTACACCGTATTCTTCCAGAAATTGCATGAATTTTTTCCGATTTTCTCCCATATGCAAGTACATTTTAAAGCTACTATAAGTGGCTCCTAGAATCAAGTCGGAAGCATCCCTTGCCTTCCATTGAAGGCGATATAAACTCGGTTCCCGGGTTTTGCTTTCAATGCGCAAAATAAAAACTTTGCCCTGAGCATCCTCTCCCAGATATCCTTCCGCCTGTCCTTCCTTTGGAAGTTCCCAGGAAAAAACCGGGGTATCCGATTTCCAATTTAGAAATGGAAAATACGTTTTCAGGAACGAAAGAATTCCTTCCTGGGACTGTGGACCATCCTCATGTTTCAGAATTTTTTCCAGAGTTTCAAATAACCCCGTTTTTGGAGGAGAAAGAACTTCGTTTGATTCCGGCTTCTCCGTTAGTCGTCTTTCCCGAATTCGCCATTTGGATCCTTGGCTAGTCAGGAAACGTTCTAATTTTAACTCTTCTCCCTCAAGCAAGGGAGTTTCAGTGCGAACTTCGTGCGTCTCGCCTTCCCAGAATAGTTTCGCTTTTCCTTCCCTACTTCCTTCTCTAACCCAGACTCTAAAAAAAGGAGCTTCCTTGGATTCGCCGTCAAACGTTTCCGGCGGCGAAATGAGATGGATGAACCCGATCGAGTCTACGCTTCGGACTGGCTCCGCGTTAGGATTTCGGACCTGCGGTACCTTAGGAACTTCTCGTGGATTGAATGGAATAGGAGGGATTGGACTCATTGGAATTTCTTTGTAAAGGAGCGTCGGTGAATTTTGCAGAGACCTAAGGTTCGAATCGATTCCTCATGTTTTGCGCTACCATATCCCTTATGAGATTCGAATCCGTAACCGGGAAATTTAACGGCAATTCCCGTCATCCAACGATCCCGGGTTACTTTTGCGATGATGGAAGCCGCCGAAATGCTTACAATACGGGAATCCCCCTTCGTATAATAGTGAGACTTAGACGAAATGAGCTTGGATTCGGGATATTTAGAAAAATTATAATTTCCATCGATCAGGAGAGTCAGTGAACCGCCTACTTTCGCTATCGGTGCCCGAAGCGCCATTCTGTAACACTTCTGAATGCCTTCAAGAACGGCACGATTGATCCCGTTGCGATCGATGAAGGAGTGGGATACGAAGGTGTGACAGCAAATACTGGCAATGGCACGTATTTGGGAATAGAGTCTTTCTCTCTTGGATTCGGAAAGTTTCTTGGAATCGTTCAATCCAGGCAAGCATTCACCGGCCAAGATAGATTCTAAAATTTCCGGAGAAAATGCGACGAGTGCGAGCGATAAGGGACCTGCGTAAGGTCCCCGACCCGCTTCATCAATTCCACAGGGGATCCCGTGGGGGAAAAAACGGGATTCTTCCGGTTCGAAGTTTCCCGTCGACAAAGGTTCTTATTCCGAAGCCGGAACTCCGGAAGTGGTCGCCGCAGCATCGGCAGCCGCTTGGCGTTTTTTATCTTCGGCTACTAAGGTTTTTCCACCTTTCAATTCGCGTATACGAGCCGATTTGCCGGAACGTTCGCGGAGGAAGAAGAGCTTAGAACGACGAACTCGTCCCTTACGGATTAGTTCGATCTTTGCGATTCGAGGTGAATACAGCGGAAATACTCGTTCAACACCCACATCATAAGAAATGCGTCGTACGGTGAAAGACTTTCCGTTACCGCCGTTGGCGATAGAAATCACTACCCCTTCATATACCTGAATGCGCTCTTTTCCGGATTCTTGGATTTTATAATGTACTTTAACGGTATCCCCGACATTGAAATTCAGGGTACGGTTAGGGTCAGTGGGCAATCCGCCCTTAAGAAGTTCTTTCATAGATTCCTCGTTTTATCGGGGTTGATTCTCTTTCTGTTACTCTCGCGCCAAGATTCAATTGCAGCGTGGTTTCCGCTAAGTAGAACCTCGGGAACTTGCCACCCGTTATATTCGGAAGGCTTCGTATATTGGGGATACTCTAGTACGTCCCGATCATTATGCGACTCGTCTTCCAGACTTTCTTGGTCGCCCATAAATCCCGGCAAAAGCCTGGACACTGCATCTACTATACAAAGGCTGGCCAAATCTCCGGCTGAGATTACATAATTTCCAAGGGACAGTTCTATGTCAACAAGATGTTCGGTAACTCGATGGTCCACGCCTTCGTAGTAACCGGATATGAGAGTGATTGGGCCCTCTTTCTTTGCAAGCTTAACTGCTATTTCCTGAGTGAATGGAATTCCGGAAGGAGTCGTCATGATCACGAGTCCTTTCTCTTCTCTCAACGATTGGAGTGCGAGATGAACTGGCTCGACTTTCAATAGCATTCCCGGACCGCCGCCATAAGGAGTATCATCCACTTTAAAATGCTTATTGTTGGAATAGTCACGGAGATGTACTACATTGATCGAGAAGACTCCGTTTCGAATCGCCTTTTCTTGAAGCCCTTCGGCAAAGTAGGATTGGATTTTAGAAGGAAAAAGAGTGATAAAGTTAAACTTCATCCCAAATCTCCGGGTTCTTAAGAAAGATTTTCCCGTCGGCCAGAATTACCTTCCCGACAAACTGATCGATAAAAGGGACTAGAATCTCTTTCTCCCCTTCTCGAAACAATAAAATCGGATGCGCAGGATTTTCCATGATATCCTCCAAGATCCAATTCAAATCCTCGCCGGATTCTGCGATTCCGCGAAGACCCTTGAGTTCGAAAAGATAGTATTCATCACCTTGACTCGGCGGAAAGACTGAGCGATCCACAAAAACGCTCGCCCCGGTCAACTTTGTCGAGTCTTCCGGACTGCTATAATCCTGGAAACGAAGGTGAATTCTACCAGAATGAATCTTAGTTTCCAATAAAATTAGGGAAAGGTCAGGTTTACCCGGAAAGCGAAGAGTGACGGACAAGGGATGTTTGAGAGTAGGAAGGGAACTATCTTGGGCAACAAGCCGGATGAAACCCTTTAATCCAAAGGGTTTCCCTAGCTTACCGGCAAGGATTAGATTCTCAGTCAATAATTTCCAGGGAGATATTTTTGCCCGCTTTAATGGAAGCAGCAGTTAGAATTGCGCGTAGAGATTTTGCAATCCTGCCGTTTTTACCGATCACTTTCCCTACGTCTTTCGGAGAAACCCTCAGTTCTAAAACCGTTTGCTCCTCGCCTTCTATTTCCGTTACGGAAATCTCCTCCGGATAATCTACCAGGGAAGTTACGATGTAGCGGATTAGTTCTTCCATTACTTCTTAGCGGCTTGTTTGTATTCCGCCCAGATTCCCTCATTTTTAATGAGGTTCAGTACGGTTCCCGTAGGTTGAGCACCCTTTTTTAGCCAATCCAAAACTTTCGTTTTGTCTAAAACGGTTTGTCCTTTGATTTCCGCCGGGTGATAATGCCCTAGAATATCAATAAACTTTCCGTCGCGAGGAGAGCGGCTATCCGCTGCTACGACCCGATAGTGCGGGTTGTTTTTGGCTCCAGTTCTCTGTAATCTGATCTTAACCAAAGTAAAAATCCTTCGTTGGATACGATGGCAAACTGAAGCACAGTTTGCCTTAATAAGCCATTTTTTAGAGCCGTTACCGACTGTCAAGGTTTTACGGCATTATGTGCCTTGTTTCCCTTTCATCTTCATTTTAAGTAGATGCTAGGAAAGGAATCCTTAGTTCTCAGGTTCCGGATGCGAGTTTCTTCAGGTTTTTTCCGTTATCGTTAGGATGTCCTGACTTGAATAGACCTGCGCCGACTACGCAAATATCCACGCCAGCTTTTGCTAAGTCTAGAATATTAGAGTCATTAACGCCGCCGTCTACCTCAAGTTCGATTGGATAAGATGCGATTAAAGATTTTACTTTCCTAATCTTTTCCATTCCGCCCTCGACGAACTTTTGGCCGTAGAAACCGGGCTCAACCGTCATGATCAGCACTAAATCGATATAAGGAAGTAGGGTTTCTAATGCGGAAACTGGCGTACCCGGGTTTAGAGAAACGCCTACTTTCGGTCCGTTCTTCTTAATTTCTTGGGCCAAACGGATCGGGAATCTCGTCGTCTCCGCATGAAACGTAATGCAATAAGGATTCAGTTCGTAATACTTAGGAACATGATTTTCAGGCCTCTCTACCATTAGATGTACATCCAACGGGATGGAGGTCATACCCTTTACTTCTTTAGTGATCGCCTCTCCAAAGCTGATTTGTGGCACGAAATTTCCGTCCATCACATCCATATGAATCAAATCGATGTTTTCTAATTGGAAGGAAGGAATCTGAGAAGAAAGCGAAGTTAGTTGGGTTGCTAAGATGGAGGCGGAGATTTTCAAAATTCGTTCTCGTAGTCTTTGGATTTTACTTTCGAACCGGATTGATCCAATAGGACCAAAGTGACATCGCCTGCCCGATAAAATACTGTTTGGATTTTTTCCCCTTCTTGGTATGGGGTTGCCGCGGATAATTCGATTTGCTTAGATTCGTCTTTCTGATCTTTCAGAACTAATTTATAATTTCCGTTGTCTCGGATCTTATATTCGAAGCTTTCATAGCCGCTTTCTACTCTGTCTTCCGGTTCGAAATAAAATACTTTGAACCGATATTCGGATCCGATCTTTTGTACCGATTCGATTTTTCCGCTTTCAGGGCGAAATTTCGTTTCGACTACTTCGGCTTTTGAGGGAATTCCTGCGCGAGCTAACGTTCTTTGTGCAAATACGAAAGAATCGCCTGGTTTAAAATCCAGAGTCTGCGGCTCACTATCTTTCTTTTTTACCGAAGCTTTCGTAACTAAGAGAAAGACTTTCTCTCTTGCCGTCGTATTTTTTCCCGCTTCAGGGATTTGATCTACGACCGTATCGGGAAGCTCGCCTTCCTTAGGTTCCACGTACGTTACCCCGCCTAGTTGTAGAGATACGTATGTTTCTCCCGATAGGACTTTTTCAAGGGCGTTCTTAGCGGACGCAAGCGTCTGACCTTTCAATTCGGGCATGATGAGTCGATCCAATCCGATATTCACCGTTAGAGACACTTTCGATCCTGCCTCAATTTCTCGACCCGGACGAATGGATTGATAAATAATGATTCCATCCGTCTTATCCGGATATCGTTTGGATTCGAGTCGAATCTTCAGCTGAAGGCGGCTCAATTCATTATGCACTTCATTATAGGACTTCCCTACAACGTCGGGCATGACCACCAAGGTAGAACTTTTGGTGCGAACAAAAACCACTAGAAAGGCCGCGATAAAAAAAACGACCAAAGCGAATGCGATAAAAAATAGATAACCCCCGATGGGGAGGTATTTGGAACGGAGTTCTTCCTGAGTCACTGGAACCGGTCCTCTTCTGTGATGCGGAAGCCGTTCAGGAAATCCGCCGCACTCATGCGGTTCTTATTCTCCGGTTGAAGAGAGATGACTTCCAAGAATCGACCATCTCCACACTGAAAAAGAAGGCCTTTTCTGTCCATTCGTTTCAATCTTCCAGGTAAAGTCGGCTCTTCCAAGATATCGGTCCAAATCGTTTTTCGCAGAACCAGGCGTTTATCTCGAAAACTGCAAACCGCACCGGGATCGGGAGCTAAGGCTCGAATTCGATTATGTACGTCGATTGCAGGAAGAGTAAAATCCAAAATTCGATCCTCCGATTTCAGTTTCGTACAATAGGTTGCTTTAGAATGGTCTTGTCCGATCGCCGGAAAGAATTCCGTTCTACTTCCTTTGAGTAGCTGCCTAAGGCATTCGATCCCGGCCTGGGTAATTTTATCCATCAGTGTGCCCGTGTCATCTTCCATCGAAATCGAAATTTCTTTTTCTTGAATGATGTCCCCTTCGTCCATGCCCTCCCCGATATATTGAATACTGATACCTGTCTTAGAGTATCCTTTCCAAAGAGCAGTTTGCACCGGCGAGGCGCCTCGCAAATCGGGTAGAAGCGATCCGTGTAAGTTAATCGAGCCGAATTTAGGAAATTGAAAGACTTCTTTTGGCAGGATCGACCCATAGGCGAAGACTACGTATAACTCGGCAGGAAATTTGGAAAATTCTTGCACGGCTTTTTCCCTTTCCCTTTTAATCGATTCGAATTGAAATACGGGTATTCCGGCATTTTGTGCAATTTCTTTTACCGGACTAGGGCTCGGGGTTTTACTGCGCCCTTTTGGACGATCCGGATTAGTGACTACGAATAGGATTTCGATATCTTTCTCTTCTAAGAGAGAAGAAAGAAGTTTAGCCGAATGTTCCGGCGTCCCAAAGAATGCGATTTTCATCAGACGAGGTCCACTGGATCAAAATCCAATTCTAAGTAAACGTTTTTAGGAATTTTTATCTTTCTTACTTCCTCCCGCAATACTTCTCTCCATTTATTCTGAGCAGTGGTTTTGATAAGTAAATGATTCCTAAAGTTTTTATCTATCTTATAAAAAGGACAAGGCGCAGGGCCGAGAAGGATCGTATTAGGATCCGGTAGATGACGTTTAAGGATCGTAGAGACTGCATCGATCGTTTTTAGAGACGCTTGTTCATCCGGCGATCTGGAGAGGATTCGGATCAATCTTGAATATGGAGGATAGAACAGTTCTCTTCGAATCGGCAGTTCCGATTCGTAAAATTTTACGTAATTCTGATCGATGGCCATTCGAATGATCGGGTGGTCCGGCGTATGAGTTTCGATAATGACTTCACCGAGTAAATCTGCTCTTCCTGCTCGCCCGGCAACTTGTGTCAGCAGGGAAAAAACTCGTTCTCCGGCTCTAAAATCAGGAAGCCCTAAACCGATTCCTGCATTTAAAACTCCGACCAAAGTAACTCTTCCCGCGTCTAATCCTTTGGAAATCATTTGAGTTCCCGTCAGAATATCGATTTCTCCATGAACGAGTCGACCTATCACTTCCGTTAACAAGGACCGATCTTGGATCGAATCTTGGTCAAGACGTTCGATCTTCGAGCCTGGGAATGCTTCTAATAAATGTTCTTCCAATTTTTGAGTGCCGGTCCCCAGCAATACTAACTTTTCTCCTCGGATCGCTTCTATATGTGCTAAAGAATCCGTATAACCGCAAAGATGGCAAACGACGGATCCTTTTTTATGAAAGCAAAGATGGGACGTGCAGTTGGGACAGGGAACGTAAGACTTTTCATTTTCGGAATATAATAAAGGGCTGTAACCGCGTCTGTTTAAGAGAAGAATGACCTGTTCTTTTCGATCTAGGCGTTGTTTTATGGCAAAGCTTAGATCAGAACTTATAAGTCGGGAATCCTTTCTATTTTCCACAATCCTCACAAGAGGCGGTTTTGCTTTTCCGGGGCGCTTACTTAGGATTTGTAAACCGATTTTACCTGTGACGGCCAAATGATAGACTTCCAACGCGGGAGTTGCCGAGCCCAAAACTAAGACGGCTTTACTCTCTCTACACCGTTGGAGCGCCACCTGGCGGGCGTGGTATCTAGGCGACGAATGTTCCTTGAAAGAACCGTCGTGTTCCTCGTCTATGATGATTAGGCCGAGTTTTGGAACCGGCGCGAAAACCGCCGATCGTGTTCCTACTGCGATTCTCTTCTTGCCATGCAATAAATCCATGTACGCTTTAAATCGTTCCGAAACTTTCAATGCGGAATGCAATAGCGCGATTTGTCCCGGAAACACTGCTTCGAGTTTTCGAATAATATGGTACGTTAATCCGATTTCCGGTACCAAAAGCAAGACGCCTTTATCACTTTTTCTTAATAAATCTCCGATTAAATGTAGATAAATCTCCGTTTTTCCGCTTCCCGTAATTCCGAAAAGTAGATGGACTGCGTCTTTACCAAAATCGCTTTTGATATTCTCATACGCTTTTTTTTGCTCGTCGTTTAACGGTAATGGCTGAGATTCGGCTTCTTCTCGATCGAAGACGGCCTTAGAATGCCTTCTTCCTTTGGGAATCATCTTATGAATGCATTCACCCAAAGAGGAAAGATACTGCTCCTTCATCCAATATGCGAGCTTTATCTGTTCGTCCGTGATGATCGGAATCTTATCTATAATTTTTTCAACCGGAAGAACCTTGTAACTCGGTTCGTTCGAGTGAACGGACATCACGATGCCTTCTTCTTTGCGGCCTCTCAATCGCGCTCTTACGCGGACTCCGATAGGTGTTTCCGGCGGAACTTCGTAAGTGAAGGTGTCTTCTTGAATCGGAAGGTCAAAAGCGATTTCGGCGTAACGAATCAAATCCGATCTTTAACCTCTTGGTGAAACCGATTCAATTGGGAAAGAACACTTTCCTTGACTTCGATTTCCTTTTTCTTTGCCTCTTGAAACTCGACGGTTTCCGGTAAGGCTTCTTTTCTTTTGTGCTCCGACGCGAGAATTGCTTCAGGAGAACGTAATATAACCATTGGAATGCCCGGTTCGAACTCTACCGTCTTCCCTAGTAACTTAGCTGCCTCTTCTTTTCCGAATGCCAGCGTTGCCGCTGCCCCGAGCAATATAATGCCTTTGATTCCTTCTTTTAGGACGGTTTCTTTTACGTGAAGTTGGCAATTTTCAACCCTTCGTTTCCAGTCGAGTTCGCTGGAACGATCCTGAGAAAAAAGGCAGGCCGGATATTCTTGATAATAAAATTCCCGCATTGAAAATCCGAATTCCTTTTGAATCATCCGGTCGAATAAATTCTCCGCTTCCGGAGTTCTAAAGATTCTTTGAGGCGAAGTCTTAGCATAGGAGGGTTTATTCGGCTGAAATTCGCCCGTATAGTGAAGAACCAAAACTTTCTTTCTTCCGCGAACGATAAAGTGACGCACAGCACTTAAGCGCTCCGGACAGAGTTTGCAGGAAAAATTTCTATCTTGTTCCTTCGGAGGTATTCTTACCTGAACTCCACGGACTTGCGTTGCGGTTCCTGGTTCGGCAAATGACGATTCAAAATTCCAATTTTCTTTCCAGACCATTTCCATAGTTTGAGGATCCGGCTCTCCCTGTTTCCGAAGAATTGGAAAATCTTCCTTCTTAATTAGGAATCTAAGGTCCTGTAGAATGCCCTTCAATTCACGGAGAAAAGTCGGAGCGTCAGTCATGGATATCCTCCGCTTGGATCGCGAGAGATTTCATTTTGCGGTAAAGATGCGATCGTTCTATACCGAGGGCTTTGGACGTTTTCGAGACGTTGCCTTCGTTCATCTGCAAAGTTTTAACTATGTACTGCCTTTCAAATTCCTCTTTGGCTCGTTTAAAATCGCCTTTTTCGACTAGATCGTTCGCTTTTAAGAAACCTGTCAGCGAATCTTTGACGTCTTGAGATCGAATCGTATCGCCCACGGTCATAATGCAAAGACGCTCGATGACGTTTTTCAGTTCTCTAATGTTACCCGGCCAAAAATGATTCTCAAGAATCGAAATTGCCTCGTTCTCTATTTTTTTAGGGGGTAAATTATTTTCAGCTAAAGTGAGTGCGACGTAGTGGTCGACCAGTAACGGGATATCGGATTTACGATCTCGCAGAGGAGGAATTACTATAGGGATTACGTTCAATCGATAGTAAAGATCTTCCCGAAATTTGCCTTCCTTGATCGCTTCTTCGACAGGTATATTCGTCGCGGCAATAATTCGAACGTCTACTGAAATTGTCTCGATACTTCCCAATTTTTCGAATCGCTGCTCTTGGAGAATTCTAAGTACTTTTGCTTGGGTGGATAAGGACATATCACAGATTTCGTCTAAGAATAAAGTTCCTCCGTTTGCGGCTTCAAATTTCCCGATTCTTGATTCTGTTGCTCCGGTAAAGGCTCCCTTCACATACCCGAACAATTCCGATTCGATTAGCTCTTCGGGAATTGCGGCGCAATTTACTTCAACGTAAGCTTGATCTCTTCGTTTCGAGTTTTTGAATATAGTTCTCGCGACCAATTCTTTACCTGTTCCGTTTTCTCCGTAGATGAAAACGCGCGCGTTCGTTGCTGCGGCTTGGGCGATTGCAAACTTGACCTTTTGTATCGGGGGCGAGCTTCCTAAAATTTCATCGTATTCCAGTTTTACTTCCGGAATTTCAGCCTTCCCTTGGCCGACAATAGCTCCTTCCACCGCTTCTAACACCTTATTAATCGATAGCGGTTTTTCGAGGAAATCAACCGCACCTTTCTTAGTCGCCTGCACGGCTAATTCGATCGTTCCATGACCCGAAATCATTAGAACGGGTAATGTCGGGTAAATTTTCTTGCATTCATCCAAAAGCGTAAGCCCGTCTTCTTTTCCCAACCAAACGTCTAAAAGTACGAGAGCGGGTCGTTCCGACTTAAGTTGTTTCAGAAAAGATCTGCCGTTCGAGAAATGCTCAACTTCGTAATGTTCATCCTCCAAGATATCCTTGAGGGATTTTCTGATTTCGAGCTCGTCGTCTACGATGAAAATTTTCATATTCGGTTAGGCAACAGGCAGTTCGATTCGAAATTTGCAACCGCCCAGCTCGGATAAATCTACGGAGATATGACCGCTATGGTCAATCACTGTTTTTTGAACTATCGCAAGTCCGATCCCGGAGGTATGTTCTTCCTTTGTAGAGTAATACGGTTCGAAAACTTTAGCTCGGTATTCGACGGGTATTCCGGTGCCGTTATCCTCCATCGTTAATACGACCGACTTTCGCATGATTCTTCTTTCGAGTCTGGTTGATACGCGAATTCTTCCCGCGTTTGCTCCTAATTCCCCTTTAGCTTTTTTTCTCTCGATTGCCTCTACGGCATTCTTAAATAGATTATTCATTACTCCTAAGAATAATTTTTTATCCAAAAATATTTCAGGTAAATTCTTAGATAGATTCAATTCGATTTGAATTCCCGGAGTGTGTTCGTAAAGTTTCTCACTTTCCAGTATAATCGGTTCCAAATTCTGGTTGATCAACCTCGGCGCAGGCATCCTGGCGAATTCCGAGAATTCGTTTACCAAATGCTCCAATATTTTTACTTGGCCGACGATTGTCTCCGTTCCTTTTTTTACGATTTCGTGAAACGGTAATGGAACACTGGAATCCAATTTTCTCCGGATTCGTTCTGCTGAGAGTTGGATGGGGGTCAACGGGTTCTTAATTTCGTGCGCCATTCTTTGCGCGACTTCCTTCCAGGCGGCTACGCGTTGGATATGCATCAATTCGCGATTTTTGGACTTTAAATCCTTAACCATTTGATTGAAGGATTCCACTAAAGCTCCGATCTCTCCTCCTTCCGTTAAAGGAAGATTGATATCGGTATCGCCCAAGGAAACTTTCTGGGTAGCGTTCGCTAAATCGATAATCGGACGAGAAATTTTTCGGGCAAAGACCAAAGAAAAGAAAATCGAAAGTAGAAAAACGATGATAATCATAAGACTAATGGTGATTCTGAGTTCATAAGGAAGTTTTTCTTTAGCAAGATCGGCTTTATGATAATTCTTTCTAGTGTTTAAAATCGAATATGCTTTCTCCTCATCCCCGACAAAGATTCTTTTTCCGATAAGTAGATATTTGGTCGGATCGTAGGACGGAACTTTCAGAAAGTAATAGGAATGCGCGGGATTTACGGAGAGATTTTCTAGAATAGTTTCTCCGTTCAGAGGAACAAATCCGGAGCGGTCAGGAGGAAGTCGTAACGAGTGATTTTCTATAACGGGAGTCTCTCGCTCGTACCATCCTATATAATATCCCGGGTTTGAAATCAGATTCAATTCATGTGCGCGCAAAGTAAGAAGATTGGTATTCGTATTTTCCTTTTTTACGAGATTTTGAAGTAGATGTGCCTTTATCAGTAGATCCTTGCGATCTTCCTGAACCTCCTTCGCAATGAAGTATTCGCCGGCATCCAAAGCTTGACCGATATCGAGCCCGTAAAAGCCTTCGAATAAACGACTCGTTACGTTCGAGGAAAGAAAGAATACCGGAATCGACGGAAGCATTGCCACAAATAGGAAAGCTAAAGACAGTCGATATCGAATCGAACTTCTCAATCTCCCGGTCTCTAAATTTCTCTTATTCCTATATAAATAGGAAATTGCGAGAGCGAGAGCGAATAAAGGGATCGTATAATAGATATATACTAGGACTCGATCCACGAAGGTAGATTCATCGGATCGCCGAAAGTGAAGCAGTTCCGCTGAAATTATCGCGACAACGATGACGCCGAAAAGGATAAGGAGATCGCGTAGATAATAGCGATTTTCCTCATTCCTAAAAGGAAAAAGATTCATATCGCAAAATCGTCGACGACAAGCCTGGATAAAGCGTCTATCGCCTCCCCTTCCATTTCCCCCGTAGCTTTGATGGAAAATTCTTGTCCGGGTGCTAACGCCAACATCATCAATCCCATAATACTCTTTCCGTTGACTTCTACGCCTTCCTTAGAAACCAAAACTTCGCAGGGAAATTTTGACGCACAATTTACGAAGACCGAAGCGGGGCGCGCATGCATACCCGTACTATTTTCATTAATTTTGAGGTGGATTTCTCTCAACTTTACCTTGCTGCAAATAAATATTTAATTTTTGACTGAATTCTGCCGCGGCATTTTTACCTAATTTTTTTAAGCGCTGATTCATTGCCGCAGTTTCGACGATGATCGGAATATTCCGGCCCGGACGAACCGGCAGTCTAATCAAAGGAATTAAAACACCCAAAACTTCCTCCGTGCGGTTCTCTAACCCGGTCCTATCGAACTCTTTATCGTCCGACCATTCTTCCAGGTGAATGATTAGCTCGATTAACTTATGGTCGCGGACGGATCCTATTCCGAATATATCTTTAATATTTAATATTCCGAGTCCTCTGATTTCCATGTGGTGACGAAGTAAATCCGAACAAGTTCCGATTAAGTAACTTTCGGAAAGTCGACGAATTTCCACCATGTCGTCCGCAACGAGTCTATGGCCGCGTTCGATTAATTCGAGAGCGGTTTCACTCTTTCCTACTCCGCTTTTACCGGAAAGAAGGATTCCGATTCCGAAAACTTCTATTAAAACCCCGTGCCTCATCGTTCTAGGAGCCAAACTTCTATCTAGAATCTGTGAAATTAAGGTGATAAATTTATGCGTAGAAACGTCGGAAATCAGCAAAGGAATATTGAGACGATTGCAATATTCGATAAAGATCGGGGGAGCCGAATTCCCGTGAGTAAAGATAATACAGTTTAAATGAAAATGAAAGAATTCCGTTGCAATCCTGGAAAGGCCTTCCCCTTCCTTGGAGATTAAATACGCCCATTCGCCTTTTCCGAAAATTTGAATGCGATCGTGAGCGAAGCTTTCGTAAAATCCCGTGAGAGAAAGCCCGGGTCGGTTTATTTCAGAACTATGAATTCGGTTCTGCAGGCCTGCTTCCCCGGCTATCAATTTTAACCCGAGTTCGGGATGATCTTTGAGTATGTTAGCGACGTTAATTCCCGGGACGGACATCGACCTATCTTGCCTCCAAAGATTTAACTTTCTTTCTTTGGTTCGATGGAAGTATTCTTAAAATTTTGCGGTATTTTGCAACCGTTCGTCTTGCGATTTCGATCCCTTTTTTCTCGATATGCTCCACAATTTCCTGATCGGATAACGGATTTTCAGGATCTTCTTCCTTTACTAAATTTCGAATCATATCGTGGATCGTTTTGGAAGATTCCATTCCACCTTCGGAGCTTTTGGATTTAAGCCCGGAAGAGAAAAACCATTTTAACTCTAGAATTCCCCAAGAAGTCTGAACATATTTATTCGAAGTGATTCTAGATACGGTGGATTCGTGTAATTCCAGTCTTTCCGCGATATCCTTTAGAGTAAGCGGCCTTAGAAAGCGAACTCCTTTCCGAAAGAATTCGGTTTGGAGTTCTATGATTGCCGATACGACCCTGTATAAAGTTTGCCGGCGCTGATTGACGGAACGAATCAACCATTCGGCGGAACTTAACTTAGTGGAAATATATTCTCGATCCGAATCTTTTGCGCCTTTCTTTAAGAAACCCTTATATTCTTTATTAATTTTCAGTTTCGGAAGCCATTCGTCGTTTAGCAGAATATTAAACTCGCCGCCGATCTCCCTTACGATAACGTCCGGAAGTATATAATCCGGTTTTTTAGGGGTGTACAAAGTGGCTGGAAAAGGCTCTAATTTCTTAATTTCTGCAGCCATCGCTTCGACATTTTCCACGGGAATTCCCATCTTCTTCGAAATTCCTTTGTAATCCAGTTTTTCCAGATCTTTCAAATGATTCTCGATTAAGTCGTGGAGTTTAACGTCTTCCGGTTTTAAAATTCTAGCTTGTACTAACAACGTCTGTTGGATATCGCTTGCACCGATTCCAAGAGGATCCAACTGGTGAATCTGATCCAAAACCTTTCGAATCGTCTTGACGCTCACTCCGATCTCTGCGGCCAGTTTTTCGTGAGTTTGGGGAATGAATCCTCGGTCGTCCAGCATCGAAATAAGCATTTCGGCGATTTCCATTTCCTTTCCTTTTAACGAGGAAATGCGCAATTGCCAAAGAAGATGTTCCGACAGTGATTGAGTATTGGGCGAGGATTCTATATATTTTTGATTTCGATCGGAAGCATCCGAGCCGCGAGTTTGCGGTCTATCTATGCTGAACGATTCTTGCCAGCCGACATCCGAGTTTTTTAAGAAATCGTTCTTTTCTTTTCTTCGAAGATCGTCTACCGAATATAATTCCGGGTTTTTGCTTCTTTCGGAAGAGGCTTCCTCCTCCAACATAGGATTTTCCACCAACTCGGCGCTGATTCTATCCGCAAGTTCGACCGTTGAAAGCGGCAATAGCTCGATGGACTGGCGAAGGTCCTGAGTCATTACCAGTTTCTGAGTTTGCTTTTGGACGAGTTGGTGATTTAAATTCACAGTTTAAAATCCTCGCCCAAATACATTCGCTTCGCTTCTTTATCGTTCACAAGTTCCTTCGGTGTTCCGGCGATCAAAATTTTCCCGCTATGCATTATATAAGCTCGATCCGTTATTTTTAACGTCTCTCGCACATTATGGTCGGTGATAAGTATTCCTAATCCTTTTTCCTTTAGGCTATTTATTACCGTTTGAATATCCTTAACGGCTATAGGATCCACCCCTGCAAAAGGTTCGTCAAGAAGGATAAAGTCGGGATTCGTAACAAGTGAGCGGGCGATTTCGCATCTTCTTCGCTCTCCGCCCGAAAGCGTATACCCTTTTTGATTGGCAACGCGCATAATTTGAAGCTCTAACAGCAATTCGTCTCTTCTTCTAATGATTTCGCTTCTAGGAATTTTTAACGTTTCTAGGATGGCTTCCAAATTCTCA
Source organism: Leptospira fainei serovar Hurstbridge str. BUT 6 (assembly GCF_000306235.2). Taxonomy (NCBI): domain Bacteria; kingdom Pseudomonadati; phylum Spirochaetota; class Leptospiria; order Leptospirales; family Leptospiraceae; genus Leptospira; species Leptospira fainei. Next base: position 124,507 of record NZ_AKWZ02000002.1, on the reverse strand, counting down.
GCGACAGTGAGCTTACGAAAAATAGAAGCTTCTTGAGCCAAATATCCGACTCCTAACTTCGCGCGTGTATGCATCGGAAACTCTGTTACGTCTTGGTCGTCTATGAATACATGACCCGAATCGGGTTGCACGAAGCCTACAGACATATAAAAGGAAGTAGTCTTGCCTGCCCCGTTGGGGCCTAATAATCCTACGACTTCTCCTTTCCGAATATCGAAGGTGACCCCGTCAACGACCTTGCGTTTATTATATATCTTTACGAGGTTCTGGCAACGGATTGTCTTACCCATGCGTCTCCTAATTTCCTAGATGGACTCCTTCCGTCAGAATCGCCCGGCCTTCCCTAGGATAAAAGAGGATTTTTCCCGCCCGTAAAATCTTGCCGGCCCGATCCACACGAGGATTTCCTTCCAAATAGATCGTCTCATCTTTTTCATAATAAGTGGCATATTCGCCCATCGCTTGCGAACCTTTTGCCTTTATATACACATTCCCGCGTATCACGGTTTCGTCCTTATCTAGAAATCGCTCGAACTCTTGGGCAGTCATCGTGGTCGTCACCGCTCCGGATTTCGAATCCAAGAATTCCATCTTACCGTCGTCGGTCACATGCATGTATTCTTCTTTTCGAAAGTAATCCAATACGTTTCCGGAAAGAATTAGATAATTTTCTCTGTCATGGATTCGAACGTTTTTTCTCCCGCGAATCGTACGCGAATCTGTCCCTAATGATTCCAACGTCTCTGCTGTGATTTTTACGTTCTTTCTGAATATAGTGGAGTTTCCCTTTAAGCTAATCACTCTTTCCTTATTTTCATCGTTGCTACTCTCCAATCGATCGCCCTTTAGGATGGTAATGATCTTTTCGGTTGTTTCCTTGCCGTCTTCAGTTTGTCGCTTCTCGTACGAAGTTTGGAAAAGAACGGTATTTTGCTCCAGTAGAATTCGGTTTTCGCTAGTATAGAACGAAAGCTTAACGCCGGTTAGATATCGGTCTTTGGAGAGCAAAAAAGGGTTTGGATCCGTTGTAATTACGTTTTCGGATTCTTTAAATAATGCTTCTTTGCATAAAATAGTCACGTCCGGGTGAGTGATGACGACTCCGCCGACCAGCTTCGTGATTTTAGTGCTAAGTTGCCTTTCGATCGTCTGGGCGGAAATTACGGTCGTTTTGCCGGTTTTATCCTTAAAGAATAACCTAGGTCTATCTTTTATAATGACAGTTTCAGCATATTTATCGTATTCACCGGTGCCGGCCTTAAGTGTGGTTCCGTTTTCCTGATCGTCGACTTCGACGCCGTATTTTAAGAATGCTTTATATGCTTCCTTTCCTATCACTTCAATCCTGTTGGCGGAAAGCTTTACTTTTTTATGTTGGATCCAAGCCCCCCCCTCCAGAGTAAACGTCGTGACTTTCAATCCTTGGATCTGTTTATCCTCTTGGGTAAGGGTGCTTCCCCCCCAATATGTGGGAAAACTTTCCTTTTTTGCAGGATCCGGTTCACCGATTCCTTGTATAGGTTTCCGTTCCAACGATTCCGGAGAGAATAATAAAGGAGGGCGAACATGAGAAAAAAGGCCGTCTACGAATAGAAGCGTCAAAATAGAGAGAAACGAGCCGAGACGATTTTTCATCGGTTCTTACTCCGGCGCGGAAGACAGAGGATTAGATCCTCCCTGCGTAATTGCGGTCGGATGCAGGATGGTGAACTTGTTTAGATCTTTATCCGCTCTTAGGCCGATTCCTCTGATTTTGGTACCGTCCGCCTCCACCACTACCTCTTCGTTCGAGGAAAGTTTTTTCGATTCGGTATTGTATTCCAACGACTTAGCTAAAAGTGTTCTGCCTTCGTCGGTACGAAGATGGATATTGCCGTTCAAAACCATTAGCTTCGAAGTATGATTGATCTCGCCTTTATCGCCGGTGAGCTTCGATTTGAACTTGCCGTTTTCGTATTGATCGAAGTCGACCGCGTAAAAAACGGTTCTACCTTCCCCTACAAATACGTAAGATTCGTCGGCTTTAAGTTTCCAAATTAAAATTCCGTTTTCATCATACTGATCGCGCTCGAAATTCTTAAACGATATTGTCGCTCCGCTTTCTTTTTCGTTTTCGACTCGAGTGTATTTCGCCTCTTTCTTACCCGCGACTAGGAAGAAAATTATGATTAATGCGATTCCGGCCAATATACCGGCAAACATCCGATATTTCTGGATTGTTTCCGCGTCTAGATTTTTTAGAAAGGCGAGTTGAAATTTCAAAGTTCCGCCTGATTGGCCGAGACCGGTCAATCTTTATTGAGAATTTCCCGTTTTACGTATTGATCCAGCCCGATCAGTTCTTTTAAAAGAGCTTTGATTTTGGAAATCGGATATTGTGTAGTCGCATCCGAAAGCGCTTTTTCGGGATCAGGATGTACTTCCATAAAGATACCTTCGATACCGAGAGCTACCGCGCTTCGCACCATGCTTGGAATAAACTCCCTTTGTCCTCCGGTAATATTTCCGGCTGCACCGGGAAGTTGTGCGGAATGAGTCGCATCGAAGACGACCGGTATATCGTATCCGTGTAGTATCGGAACGGTTCGACCGTCGAAAACTAGATTTCCGTAACCGAAGGTGGTTCCGCGCTCCGTTACCAGATATTTTTCCGATCCGGATTCTTGGATCTTAGTTTTAATATGTCTGCAATCTTGAGGAGCTAAGAATTGTCCTTTTTTGACGTTCACCCATTTACCGGTTTTTGCCGACTCCGAAATTAAATCGGTCTGTCTGCACAGGAATGCGGGAATTTGATAGATATCTAAAATGTCTTTTAACGGAATAATATGCGAAGTCTCATGAATGTCCGTTAGCACAGGCACGTTGTATTTTTTCTTAATGAATTCTAAATGTTTGATTCCTTCGGTAAGACCCGGTCCTCTATACGAATTCACCGAAGACCGATTCGCTTTATCAAAGCTGCTCTTAAAGATATAAGGAATTCCCAACTCTCCGCAAATTTCCACCATCTCCCCGCACACAAAATCGAGAAGCTCGCGATTTTCCATTACGCATGGACCGGCGATTAAGAAGAACGGATGGTCTCCGCCGATTTTCGTTCCGTTTAGGAACTCCCTTGTGCTTGCGGTTCGATCGCTCATGAGGCCTTCCTTGTTAGTTTGACGGCAGCGCGAATGAATCCGGCAAATAGGGGGTGAGGTTTGGTCGGTTTGCCGGTAAATTCCGGATGAAATTGGACGCCGATAAACCAGGGATGATCCGGAATTTCCACGATTTCGATCAGATTTTCGTCGGGAGAAATTCCTGAGAAAACCATGCCTTTTTCTTCGAATGGTTCCTTATACCGATTCGTGAATTCGAAACGATGTCTATGACGCTCGTAGATTAATTCCTGTTTGTACTCGCCAAACGCGAGAGTATTTTTACGAATTCTACAAGGATAAGATCCGAGACGCATAGTGCCGCCCATTTGATCGATATCCATCTGCTCTTCGATCAATGAAATAACCGGATCCGAAGAATCGGGTCTGAATTCCGTTGAATTTGCATCCTTCAGACCTAAAACATTCCGAGCATATTCAATGACTGCGCATTGCATTCCCAAGCAGATTCCGAAGAATGGAATACCTTTGGTTCTCGCATACTGGATAGCTAGAATTTTTCCTTCGATTCCTCGATCACCGAAACCGCCCGGGACCAAAATTCCATGAACGCCCTTAAGGACTTCTTTTACGTTTGCCTTATCCACTTTTTCAGGATCGACCTTTACGAATTCGACGTTCGCTTCGTTAGCGATTCCACCGTGAGAAAGACTTTCATAAACGGAACGATACGCATCGTGAAGAGAAATATATTTTCCGACAACCGCGATCTGGACGGTATGCTTTGCGGATTGAAGACTTTTGATGATCTTTTCCCATTCGGAGAAATTGGATTTTCCGAGTTCCATACCTAACGTTTTCAAAACGACCTGGTCCAATTTCTCTTCCTTGTACATTTTAGGAATTTCATAAATGGAAGTACTAATGTCGGAAGCTGAGATTACGTTTTCTTCTTTTACGTTGCAGAACAGAGAAATCTTACCCTTCATATCCTTGCTCATGGGTTGATTGACTCTACAAATCAGAATATCAGGTTGAATTCCGAGAGCCAGAAGTTCCTTCACGGAGTGTTGAGTCGGTTTAGTCTTAGCTTCGCCCGCAACGGTAATCGTAGGAACCAATGTCACATGTATGAATAAAACATGCGTCGGCCCGTGCTCGTATCTCATTTGTCGAATGGCTTCCAAAAAAGGAATGGATTCGATATCCCCGACCGTGCCGCCGATCTCGACGATCACAAAATCGGTGGCATTTTCTCTCGCGAGTGTATAAACTCGATTTCTAATTTCGTTAGTGATATGAGGAACGACTTGAACGGTTCTTCCTAGGTAGTCTCCTTTCCGTTCTCTTTGGATGACAGTATTATAAATTTGGCCGGTAGATACGGAATTTTTTCGAGTGAACTTGGATTTCGTAAAGCGTTCATAGTATCCTAGGTCCAAATCGGTTTCCGCACCGTCTTCCGTAACATAAACCTCTCCGTGTTGGTAGGGGCTCATCGTTCCGGGATCTATATTGATGTATGGATCCATTTTTTGAAGAGAAACGGTATATCCCCTGCTTTCAAGCAGGCAACCTAGGGCTGCGGCGGAAACCCCTTTTCCTAAGGAGGAGCAAACCCCTCCGGTAACGAAAATAAATCTGGTCTTGGACAATTCCGTCTCCTTCCTTGCTGAACAGGGTTTTTCTCGGTTCGTGAAAAACCAACTACGAAATTCAAAGAATTTCCGGGAAAGGACAATGATTGGAATTGGAGCGGGGAAATCCCGCCCTTTTTATTAGACTCCCCTAATCTTGCGGATGATTTCGGTGCTGGAAAAACCTTCAACAAAGGGAAGAATTTGGACCTCTCCTCCAAGACTTCGGACCAGTGGAGTTTCCGGTAAGGCCTCTCGATCGTAATCCCCTCCTTTCGTATGTACATCGGGACGAATCCTTGCAATCAGTTCTATGGGAGTTTCTTCTATGAATACGGTTACCGCACTCACGAAAGAAAGACATGCGAGAAGAAGAGCTCGATCTTCTTCCGAATTAATCGGCCTTTCCGGGCCTTTGATTTTTTTCACTGAGGAATCGGAATTAAGACCGACCCAAAGAAAATTGCCGAGTTCCGACGCTTGGGCCAGGTACGTTAAATGTCCTTTGTGCATCAAATCGAAGACACCGTTCGTAAACACGATTTTATGACTTTTGCGAACGCGATTTGCAACCGTCAAAGCTTCTGAAAACGGAATAATTTTATCCAAGCACGATCGAATTATGCTCAACGGAATAAACCTCTTTTTTCCAGGGCTAATTGCAGTTCTTCTACGGAAACGGTTTCGGCTCCTAGTTTACCTACGACGACTCCGGCGGCCACGTTTGCAACTAATGCCGATTCCAGTTCCGTTAAACCGGCCGCTCGGTAGGCAGTATATGCGGATATTACGGTATCGCCGGCGCCTGTAACATCGAAGACTTCCTTGGCAACTGTAGGGATATGATGAGTTTTTCTTTCATTAGCCAGATAGAGACTCATTCCCTTTTCTCCGCGAGTGATCATCATGGACGGAGACCCGAGACGTTCTGCGATTTCCTTAGCGGCAATCTCGACTTCTTGATCCGATTCCAATTTCCTTCCTAAAGCACGCCCAGCTTCATGATGATTCGGAGTCATTATGCTTGCATTTTTGTATTGAAAAAAATGGGAAACCTGAGGATCGACAGTGACGATTTTCCCTTTCTTTATCGCTAATGAAATGACTTCGTGAATTAATTTAGGAGTTAGAGTTCCTTTATCATAATCGGATAATACAACCCCGTCCACTTGGTCGATCCGCTCGGAGAATGCCCGAATTAATTCGGATTCTTCCGCTTGCGTTAAAGGAAGAGTTTCTTCTCGATCGATTCTACAAACTTGCTGGTGACCCGCTATCACTCTTGTTTTCAGTATCGTCGGCACTCTCTCGGAACGAATCACTTTGTTTTCATTTTCGTTCGTTTTTTCGATCGTCAACAAGCTGCTCAATGTTTTCGCAGTCTCGTCGTTTCCGGATCGTCCCAGAACGATGGACTGCACTCCGAATCTGGACAAATTTTTGATCACGTTTCCTGCGCCGCCAAGGGTCGTTTTTTCTTTTCGAATCCAGACGACCGGAACAGGAGCTTCAGGAGAAATTCGATTCACTTCGCCGAACAGATACTCGTCCAGAATGAGATCTCCTAATACGATAATCTTTGTTTTGGAGAGCCGAGAGGAAGCGGCGGCATATTTATGTTTTTCTATAGAGTACAATTTCAGACCGAGATTGGCAAATTCGTTTGCGTTTTCTCTTCAAAAGGTTAGGATATTCCTTCGGTGTCAACAACTACAATCCCTATCTTTCCCCTTCCCGGGATCATCCTATTTCCGGGAACGTTTCTTCCGTTACATATTTTCGAACCCAGGTATCGAATGATGTTGGATTATTGTTCGGAGTCGGGCGAAGAAATGGCGGTAGCACCGATTCGCGTCGATTCTCTTAAAAAACAAGATCTTCATCCGGAGATCGAATCCGTTTTTGGTTGGGGGACGATTATCCGACGAGATTCCCTTCCGGACGGAAGATCCAATATTCTTTTAGAGGGAAAAGGAATCGCTCGGCTGAGCGGTTACGAGACTTTGGATCCTTTTCGGATCGGAATTATAGAGAAAATTCCCGCAGAGACGACGTACACGAAAGAAGATAGTTTTCGAGATGTATTCGATAAGATTCTTTCCTTAACGAAACGGATTCTCTTAGCGGAAGGAGCGCAGGAAGATTTGATTTTACGAATGAACGAACTCTGGAATCATCCTTTTCCGATCGATTTCATTTCTTCGATTTTAAATTTCGAATTCCAAAAAAAGCAAGAGATCCTATCTCATCCGGATCCGATCGCGAAGGCGAAAGTTCTACTTTGGATCGTGGAGGAAATGAATTTGGGAGAATGAACCCGAATCCTTCGTGTTTTCGCTATCGTTCTCTTGCAAAACTACTATAAATTTAATCGACCACTTTCCGAAATAATCGTCTTGAGAGCACGAAACGATCCAACCACCACTTCGAATTGACCTTATCGAAAATTACTCCGCGAGAAGAGGAAGCGTGTGCAAACTCAGTTTCCGAAAGCACTAATCCGACATGAGTTACTTTCTCTTGGTTAGGTGACGCCGAAAAGAAAATTAGATCACCGGCCCGCATTTCATTATGAGTGACAGGGGTTCCAAGTTTCGTTTGAGCGCTAGATGCGCGAGACATTCTATTTTCCGGAACTCCGATTCTGCCGTCCGTCAATGCTCTATACGTAAATCCGGAGCAGTCCGTACCTGTCTTTGCGGCTGCCGCCCATTTATAAGGAGTTCCTACCCATTCCCCGGCCACTTTGCGTAACATAGACGAGGATAATGTTTCCCAATTCTGTTTTGGAATGCTCGGTTCCGGATACGGTTCGTTGGGTTCGGGTAGATTCGGCACTAAAGGCGGTTCTCTAACCGGCTCGAACTTCGGGCGGTCACCGATTACAATTTGGCCGATTTCGTTTAACGAATTTTCAATCGCTCTTGCTTTCCCTAATGCGAATCCGTTCGAGCTCGACCCTTGGTTATAAACCGTTTTCAGATTCGAAAGAAGGATATAAGATCCGCCTTCCAACTTATCGTCCAATACTGATTTGAAATCTTTTTCCCAACGGACGAAAGTTTCCCTTTTTCCCCGTGGACTGAATTGTTTTAGAATTCTGGTGGCGAGTCTATTTTGCGGAAAATCGACCAACTTACCCGCCGATAAGGCGCGTCCTCCCGCGAGGACGGAAAACCCGGACCATTGTTTTTCTAACGCAGCTTCCAGGAAACGATTTCGGACTTCCTCTCGAATGCCGGCTAATTTTGTTTCTTTTAAATACAAAGCGATATACGGAAAATCTTCATCGCTAAGATCTCGAGTGGCGGACGGAGGAATTGCGTCTTCCGCCTCTTCGAAACTAAGTCCTGCGGTTTGTGCGATATCGATTTTTAAAATTAGATCCGCTACTTTCTCCGGCTGTAAACCTTCCAAAATTGCCCAAGGGACGATTTTCTTCGTGATCGCAAGGACATCTTTGTCGCCGGATCTCTTTCCGATTTTTTGGAACACCGTATTCTTAATCAGTAGGGTCTGTCCCCTAGAGAAATCATCCTTTAGTAGGTCTTGAAACGGATCCGCAACCAAGGGCAGTTGAAACATGCAAAGCAGAATGAAGATTGAAATTATCGATTTCATCTTACCCCATGCATCCAATATTCTAATTTTTTTCGAAATAGGAATAAGACGACTCCTACGATTCCGGGAAAGATAACGAAGATTAGAAAGAATACGGGCAGGTTTTCACGTCCACCCATAAGGCCTGCCAATTCACCCGCAATCAAGTGCCCGAAGAAGCTGGAAAGAAAAAAGATTCCCATCATCATGGATGCCATTCTAGTGGGAGCCAGCTTTGTGATTAAAGATAAGCCCACAGGGGAAATTAAAAGCTCGCCGATCGTATGGAATAAAATCGCTAGAACGATCCACCCGGAAGAGAATTTACCGTCCGATACTGAAGTTACGACGGAGAGAACCAAAAAACCGCAGGCTAAGGTTATCAGCGCCGTACAAAATTTAGTGACGCTTGAAACATGAATTCCCGAAGTCTCTAATTTTCTCCATGCCCATGAGATCGCCAACGAAAATAAAATGACAAAAATAGGATTTAAGGATTGGTAATTTGCCGCGGGAATTTCCCAACCGTAGAAATTACGATCCACGTATCGATCGATGATTAGGTTCAAGGAAGATCCCATCTGCTCGAACGAAGCCCAAAATACGATCGTCACGCTCGAAAAAACCAGAATTGCGCGTATTCTTCCTGCATCCACAAAGCCGATCGATGAACTGTTTTCGCTCTCCGAATTTTTCGACTCGATCTTTGGGCTTTTATTTTTATCCGGGAAGAAGGCTTCTCCAGCGATCTTTCTTCCAAGAAAAGCGAAAATAAGTAATCCGGTAAACATTCCGACGGCTGCGACTCCGAATCCATAATGCCAACCGTAAATATCTGCGATATTTGCACACGCCCAAGTTCCTAACACTGCGCCGGTATTGATTCCGAAATAGAAAATCGTAAAACCGGAATCTTTAAGATCGGACTTTCCTTCCAATTCGTAAATTCTTCCCACCACCGTTGAAATGCATGGTTTAAAGAATCCGTTCCCTAAGATTAAAAGAACCAAACCCAGAAAGAATGTCATTCTTCCGTCGATGGCTAAGGAAATGTGTCCGAACATCATTAAAAGTCCGCCCAGAAAAATGGACGATCGATAGCCTAAAAAGCGGTCTGCCAAAAATCCTCCGAAGATCGGAGTTAAATAAACGAGTCCGTTATAGACTCCGTAAATTCGATTTGCTTCAGGGTCGGAGAGCAGCCATACCTTAGTTAAAAACAAAACGAGCAAGGCCCGCATTCCGTAGAAGGAAAATCTCTCCCACATCTCGACTAAGAAAAGAATAAAAAGCCCTTTCGGATGTCTTAATTTCCCTTGGCTCTCGACTGCCATTGAGGCTCCTTTATATTGGATTCAAAATTTGCATATCGTGCGGCTACGAATAAATGATCGGATAGTCGATTTAAAAATTTCAAAGTTTCAGGATAAATCTCCACACCCGAATCTTTCGCTTTTACTAATTCTCTCTCAAGTCTACGGGTTACAGTACGGCTTATATGCAAAAATGCTGAAGCCTGCGAACCGCCCGGTAGAATAAAATGCTTGAGAGGAGCGAGAGAATTTTGCCATTCATCGATTTCGTGTTCCAGTCGAAGCGTGTCTTCTTCCAACAAACACGAAGTGCCGTCATCCTTTCTATAACCTGCGAGTTCGGATCCTAATTCAAATAAAAGATTTTGAATTCGCTCCAAGCTGGCTCTTAATTTAGAATCCGATTTAAGAAATGCGCTAGCTACTCCTATCGACGAATTCAATTCGTCTGCGGTTCCATACAATTCGACACGGTTATCCGCTTTAGAAACTCTCGATCCGTTAGCTAGGGAGGTTGTTCCTGAGTCGCCCTTTTTCGTGTAGATTTTCATATAAATAGGGAATTAGGGGACAAAATTCCCGAATGCACTAGAAATTTCCCTAGGAAAAGGATAGGATATAGGAAAAAAAGTTGCAGATTGATCAAAAGGGAGTATATTTGAATCAAAATTTCCCTTATAGGTATTATCGTCTTTGATGATTTAGTCCTTTAGGAGAAATTATAAAAAAAGTCCGCCCCTTCGGAAAATTAGGGAGCGGAAATTCGCAGTGGAACCCGGTGAGCCCGGGGGGCTCCCCTCCCCCCAAAGAGCCGGAAATATAGGTGCGGACGGATCCGTACCTCATCTACAGGGAGGTTGTTGATGATTATCAATCACAACATTAGCGCTCTTCGTACGAATAATGTACTGAAGACGGTAAACCAAGACCAAGACAAAGTCGCAGAAAAGCTTTCCACCGGAATGCGTATCAATCGTGCCGGAGATGATGCTTTGGGATTTGCCGTATCCGAGAGGATGAGAACGCAAATTCGGGGTATCGCTCAGGCGGAACGAAACGTAATGGATGGAGTTTCGTTCATCCAAGTGACGGAAGGAAACTTGGAACAAGTGAACAATATTCTGCAAAGATTAAGAGAGCTTTCCGTTCAAACTTCAAACGGAATTTACTCGGACGACGATCGAAAATTGGTTCAACTTGAAGTGGATCAACTTATCGATGAAGTGGATCGATTGGGAAAGACGGCAGAATTTAATAAAATTCGACCGTTAAGCGGAGCCTATTCCAAGGAATCCAAGAATCCAATCCAACTTCATGTCGGCCCGAATCAAAATGAGAAGTTGGAAATTTTCGTGGATGCTATGAATGCTGCCGCTCTGCAATTGGAAAGCAACGGCAAAAAACAAACATTATCCACGCCGGCTTCTTCCAACTCGATGATCGGCATTTTGGATAATGCAATCCAGCGAGTGAATAAACAGCGGTCCGATTTAGGCGCTTATTATAACCGGCTGGAGATTACGGCGGAGGGTTTGCAGGCAAATTACATCAATATGGTTTCGGCGGAAAGTCGTGTTCGAGACGCAGACGTAGCGGAACATATTGTGGAATTTACGAAGAATCAAATACTGACAAAAAGCGGTGTTGCCATGCTTGCACAAGCAAATATGCGACCCGAACAGGTTGTAAAACTTTTGAGCGAGCGATTTGGTTGATTTTCTATTTCGAGACCGGCTCGATGCTTGAAATAAAACTTCGCTTAATATTTCGCAGGTTGAACGTAATATCCTGATTGGAAAGCCCGCAATTTTGCGGGCTTTTTTATACGTAGTTAAAAGTGTACATTAATACTAGAGAAAGGATTATTTTTCATATATGAATTCCGAAATCGCAAGCTTACGATTTTTAGGAGCGGTCGGTACCGTCACAGGTTCCAAGTATCTCCTCCGCGTCTTGGGCAAGAATATATTGATCGATTGCGGCTTATTCCAAGGGATTAAGGAACTACGTTTACGAAATTGGGAAGCTCTTCCACCCGAAGCGGGACGAATCGATGTTATCCTTTTGACCCACGGACATTTGGATCATACGGGTTACTTGCCGAGGCTGGTGAAATCAGGATTTTCCGGAAACATCTTCGCAACCGCACCTACTCTCGACGTTGCGGAGATTATTTTGAAGGACAGCGCCCATCTTCAAGAAGAGGACGCGGATGCTGCAAACCGTCACGGATATTCGAAACATTCGCCGGCTTTACCTCTCTATGAGATGAAAGATGTAGAAAAGACGATCTCTTTCTTTCATAGACAGGAAATAGGAGTTTGGTTCGAATTATTTCCGGGGATACGAGTTCGCTTTTTCTATGCAGGCCATATTCTAGGCGCCAGTTCCATTGAGATTCAAGTGGGTGGGAAAACGTTTTTGTTTTCGGGAGATTTAGGAAGAAAAGACGACCCTCTTTTGTTTCCCCCCGAGAAACCGAAACACGCCGATCTACTTTTGATCGAATCCACGTACGGAAATCGTCTCCATTCCGGCGACTCCGAGGAAAAATTAGCGTCGTTGATAAACGAATTCTCGGAGAGGAAAGGAACCATAATCATCCCGAGCTTCGCAGTCGAACGAACTCAGCTCCTAATGTATCTCCTTTGGAAATTGAGGATCGCGGGAAGAATTCCCCAAACGCCGGTTTATATGGATTCCCCGATGGGACTTCATATTCTGGAAATATTTCGTCGTTACGGTGCGGATTGGCATAAAATTAATAAATCGGATTTAGACGCGATGTGCGAACAAATTACGATCGTTCAGCATGCTGATGAAACCAGACATATTGCGGCCCTCAAGGGCCCTAAGATCGTAATAGCGGGCAGCGGAATGGCCACCGGCGGAAGAGTGCTTACATATTTAGAGGAAACTCTGAAAGATTCAAATTCCTTGGTTCTACTCGCGGGATACCAGGCGGAAGGAACTCGTGGGCGGAATCTTTTAGACGGCAAAAAAGAAATTAAAATACGAGGGAAATGGCATCCCGTTCGATGCAGTATCGATATCATTGACGGGTTCTCAGCCCACGCAGATCAAGCGGAACTAGTCGATTGGCTATCGGATCTAAGAGGATCGAATCCTAAAGTATATATCGTTCATGGAGAAAAGGACGGGGCTGAAGGATTGGAAAAGAAAATTAAGGAAACGTACGGTTGGGAGCCGATGATTCCCGAGTATAACTCGGTTGCTTATCTTCCTCTTCAATAATACGACGACCAATCGTATTTAGTTTCCCGGACCATTCGAATCTGGGAAACTAAATACCGTTAATTTCCTAGAGTTTATCTGCCTGAGCCTTATACTTTTCGGCTTCCTGGGCGACTTGCTCGGAAAGTTGTTTGTACTTCTTTCTCTCGGCATCTTCGGAAGTCGACTTGCCTCCCCGATTCAAGTTGCTTAAAGTTTTATATTTTTCCGAAAGCTCCTTTTGGTCTTGAGCTTTCCGAAGAAAATAATCCTTCGCTATTTTCTTCAATTCGGGAGTGGTCGCTTCTGCGATTAACAGTTTTTCCAAATCGCTAAATGCATAAACGCCGATCGTCGGAATGATAGCCAACAACAGGATGGTTGCGAATAATTTTTTCATAGTGTCTCCACGGGCTTTGTAAACATTTTCTCGGCAATAAATACCGAATCGATTACATTATACGGATGACGATCATCTTGATCAAGATTAAAATTTTATTCGCTTAACATTTGAAATCTTAATCGTCTTTTGCACCGCAAAAGACGATTAAGAGAAACGTAATTTCTTTATCGTATATTTTTTGACAATTATTCTTGGCAAGCATGTCCAAATCGATGCGGAGTCTTGCCCTCAGTCGATCTAAACCCTGAAGAAAGTGAGCAAGCCTATGAAAGTGTCTTTTTTTTAAGCTTCTTTCCTTTTGTTGGAGCCGATTTTCGAATCTCATCTTCGGAAAAATCGTCCTCCGGCAACGTTTCGCTTTCTGATTCGACCTGCGATATTAGAACGTCTTTTTTCTTCGATTCATTTTGCCCGAAATATTTGGAAACAGCCGGTAGAGATTGTGCGAAGGTAAGCTTCCCTTCTTTCCATAATAAATAGATAGGCGGATAGACTAAGAGTTCTAGTAGGAAACTTGTAGCAAGCCCCCCGACCATCGGCGCGGCGATTCTTTTCATTACATCCGAACCGGTTCCGTTGGACCACATGATCGGAAGTAAACCCATCATAGCGGCAAGGACGGTCATGATTTTTGGGCGAACCCTATGAACGGCCCCGTCTATGATCGCATTTATGCGATCTTCACGCGTTCGAACCATTCCTTTTCGCTCGGCAGAATCATAAGAAAGATCCAAATAGAGCAGCATAAAAACGCCGGTCTCGGCGTCCAAACCCATCAACGCGATCATTCCCACCCAGACCGCTACCGATACATGATAATCCAAGATGTAGAGCAATCCCACTGCGCCGATCAACGAAAACGGGACGGCTAGAAGAACTATAAGCGTTTTCGCATATGATTTCGTATTAAAATACAATAGAAGAAAAATGATAAATATAGTAAGCGGCAGAATGTATCTCATTCTTTCGCGAACTCTCAGCATATTTTCATACTGACCGCTCCAAAGGATAGAGTAGCCTGCCGGGAGCTTGATCGAGTCGGAAACTTTTCTTTTTGCCTGATCTACGAAGCCTCCGATATCGGAAGTGGAAGGGTCCACATAGACATAGCCGGCTAAAAAGCCGTTCTCATCTCGAATCATCGATGGTCCGGTTTTGGTTTTGATATCCGCGATTTCTCCGATAGGGATATGTCCGAATTCTTGGGTCGGAACCAGAATCGATCGTATTTTTTCGACAGAATCCCTAAGTTCGCGAGGATAACGAACATTAACCGAAAAACGTTCTCTTCCTTCGACGGTTTGAGTTACTTGCTCTCCTCCGATGGCTGCGACGATAATTTGTTGCGCCGCATCCACGGAGATATTGTACCTGGCGAGTTTTTCCCGTTTAAGCTCTAAATCCAAAAAGTAGCCGCCGGCAGTCCGTTCCGCAAAAACGCTTCGCACGTCCTTATTAGTCTTCAGTAAAGTTTCGATTTGAATTCCTATCTTTTCTATTTCCTCGAGAGAAGAACCGAGGACCTTGATTCCGATAGGAGTTCGCATTCCTGTGCTTAACATGTCGATTCGGGTTTTTATCGGCATTGTCCATGCATTCGTCGCTCCGGGAAATTGCATTTCTCGATTCATCAGCTCGATAAGCTCGTCCTTGCTCAATCGTTCGTTTACGAAAGGTAAAAATGGGAGCTGCAGAATTCTCGGCCAATTAGAGTAAAAACGATTTGCTGTTCTCCATTCATCCTGAGGCTTTAGTAGAATTACCGTTTCCATCATTGAGAATGGAGCGGAGTCCGTAGCCGTGTCCGATCTTCCCGCTTTTCCGAATACGCTTTTTACTTCGGGAAACGATTTGATCTTCTTATCCATTGACACCATCAGCTTTTCGGCTTCGGCAACTGAGATTCCTGGAAGTGTTGTCGGCATATACAAAAGGGATTCTTCATACAGTTGGGGCATAAACTCTGACCCTAAACTTAAATAGACCGGAACCGTCATAAAAACCAACGCCAGCGCGGAAGCGATAATGGTTTTTGGCCTTTCCAAGACCCAGTGACAGGCCGGTTCGTAAAGTCTGAAAAGAATCTTACTTACCGGATGTTTTTCTTCGGGATAATATTTTCCTACAAACAATGTAGTCGCAACCTTTGAAAGTACCGCGCTCTTGAATCGAAACGGCTCCATCCGAGTGAACAGCATTCGAAAAGCAGGATCGAGTGTTATTGCAAGTAAGGCTGCCACGGCCATCGCTATATTCTTAGAATAAGCTAATGGACGAAAGAGTCTACCTTCCTGATCCACCAGAGTAAAAATCGGGAAGAAAGCCACTGCAATGACTAACAAAGAAAAGAATACGGACGGACCGACCTCGAGCAGCGCTTCCAGGCGAACCATATGATAATCGCCTTTCCTTCCACCCGACTCCCATTCCTCCAATTTCTTATATGCGTTTTCAACCTCAACGATGGCGCCGTCCACTAATACGCCGATGGAAATGGCCATCCCGGCTAAGGACATGATATTGGCATTAACGTCCAACAGATTCATCGGAATGAATGCTACGATGACCGAAATGGGTATGGTAAGTATGGGGATGATTGCCGACGGGAAGTGCCAGAGAAAGACGAGAATCACCAGAGAGACGATGAGCATCTCCTCCATTAATTTAAATTTCAGGTTGGAAATCGCATGGTCGATCAATTCCGATCGATCGTAAGTGGTGATGATTTCCGCCCCGGCAGGAAGACTCGCCTTGATATCGTTGATCTTGGCCTTAACTCTCTCGATGACTGAAAGCGCGTTCTCGCCGTGTCTCATTACGATTGTTCCGCCGACCACATCCCCTTCCCCGTTCAAGTCCGCAATTCCTCTCCGAATATCCGGCCCGAACTGTACGGCGGCTATATTCTTTAAGAGTACCGGAGTTCCATTAACGTCCGTTGATAAAGGAATATTTTCGATGTCCGTTATCGATTTGAGATAGCCTCGTCCTCGAACCATATATTCGGCTCCGGAAATTTCGAGGAGTCTTCCTCCAGTTTCCTGATTGCTTTCCCGTATTTTCTGAACCAAAGTCTCGAATCCGATATTATAGGAGCGAAGAGCGTTAGGGTTGATTGTGATTTGATATTGTTTTTTAAATCCGCCGATTCCCGCGACTTCCGAAACGCCCGGCACCGAATTTAGCAGATATCGAAGATGGAAATCCTGATACGTTCTTAAATCAGCGAGGGAATTATTCCCTGTCGTATCG
This sequence comes from Leptospira fainei serovar Hurstbridge str. BUT 6, assembly GCF_000306235.2. Lineage (NCBI taxonomy): Bacteria > Pseudomonadati > Spirochaetota > Leptospiria > Leptospirales > Leptospiraceae > Leptospira > Leptospira fainei. The sequence goes on along the minus strand of NZ_AKWZ02000002.1, from coordinate 107,964 downwards.
ACTAAGGCGTACTGGAACACCCACCCGACTGCGCTTGCATCCGGCCCTAATTCCGTTTTCACTCCTGCGGGAAGCTGAGACTGAATCCGCGATAGATATTCCAGCACTCTTGAACGGGCCCAATAGATATCGGTGCCGTCCTGGAAAATCACGTAGACATAGGAAAATCCGAAATCGGAAAATCCCCTTACTACTTTGATCTTCGGCGCTCCCAGCAAAGATGTTATGATCGGATACGTAACTTGGTCTTCTATTATATCCGGACTTCTGTCCCACCTGGAATATACGATAACCTGAGTGTCCGAAAGATCCGGAATCGCATCCAGCGGAATCGTTTTCATCGAGACGTAGGCTGCTACAAGGACTCCCAGCGTAAAAAGAAGTATAAGAAATTTATTATGAGCCGAAAAGCGAATGATATTCTGAATCATATGTAATTACAACCTCAATGACTGTGAGCGTTATTCCCGAAGCGGATCTTCGCTTCGGAATCGATTAAAAAGGTCGATTCGGCGACAACGCGTTCACCTTCCTTTACTCCGGAAATGACTTCGGTCCAAGAATCGACGGTCCGGCCCGTTTGAATTTCCACAGGTCGAAAACGATCGGGACCGGTCTGAATATAGGCCATCTTTCTCATACCGGTATCCAGGATCGCCGAGGTCGGTAAGGTTAAAATGGCGGGCAGTGATACTTCGATTCTGGCTTCACCGAACATCTGGGGTTTCAATAGATGTTGAGGATCGGACACTTCGCTTCGCAATCGCAACGTTCTACTATTTTTATCCAGAATCGTGTCGATACTTTTGATTTTGCCTTTGAATTCCTTATTCGGATAAACGTCCGTCTTGAAGATAAACGGCAAGCCAACTTTGGCGGTCGAAAGATCCGACTCATAGATTTGCGAATAAATATGGGCTCGTCCCGCCTTACCTCCCAAGATTAATTCGGAAGGCTCTCTTTGTTGGGAAGACCAGACTCGAATTTGATCCGTGGATAGGCCTAATTGTCTAAGGCGCATTTGTAAATTTGTCAAGCTGATCGAAGATCCAGCCTCGGATATGGCTTCCGAAGATCGAAGAGCTTCCTTATATTCGGTTAGGGCCGCGTATAGCTCCGGATCGTACGCAACGTTCGAGTATACGGTCAACTTCTTGATCAAATTTCTGCGAAGTACCAAGTCCGTCTTAATACCGATCGATTGCTGTTTTTCGGCGGAAAGAAAGATTTCGGAAGGCCCTTCTTCCCTGCGAGAGGCGTCGATCGCTTCCTCGGACGAGTTAGGAATCGTTTCTTTCTTTGATGATTCTATGTTCGGCTCGGTACTCGAATAATTTTGGTGAGCCGGATCGGCTTCTTTCTTTACCAAATCCATCCCACAGATCGGACAAGTCCCGGGGCGATCCGAAGTATAAGTCGGATGCATTGGGCAATAATAAATTTCTTTCTTCTTTCCGCAGGAGACTAGTAAAAGAAATAAGGATACCACACCTGCAATAACTGCGAATTTCCCGGAATACTGGAAAGATCTTGAGCTAAGCTCGCTATTCTTATTTGTACGTCTCATTCGCGACCTCTTCCCAATGTGACTTCCGGTTGATGCTTTTCATGCTTAGGAACTTTCTGGTCTTGGTAAATTAGGCTAAGAAGCTTGAGCATATTTAAGATGGTTTCATTTTTGCGCTCGCGTAGATCTTCCAATCGGATCTTCGCATTTAAAACTTCCGTCTGGGCAAGAAGAGTATCTTGGATATTTGCCTTGCCTGGAGCGTAAAGTGACGCGCTCGCTCTCGCAGCTTTTTCCATCTCCGGTATCAGTTTCTTTTCGATGATTTGAATTTGATTGGAAGTTCCTCGGATCACCTCTATTCCCCGATTGATTTCCGAAACCATCTGGGCGCGAGTCTTATCTACCGCATCCTTTCCGACTTCGGCCAGGTGTTCCGTTTCGCCGGTTATCGAATTCCATTTCAAAGCTGACCAGACCGGAACACGCATATTGATGCCGAAGCTGAATAAATCGCCCCTATATTCGGTGGTATCCATCAAACTATAGTTTAGCGGACCCGTATCCGCCGAGAACGTTTGGGATTTTCTCTTCATGTATGAAAAGAATACCTCCGTTTGCGGAGCGAGGGAATATTTTGTCAATTTAGTCTGCTCTTTCAGTCTCTTCTCTTCGGCCAATAATATCTTATAATCAGGAGTTTCCTCGACTGCGGGAACTCCTGAATTTGCCAAGCCGTTCAATCGCTGAAGACTTTCTTCTAAAAACGAATCCAAATTAATCTGAAATAAATCGGCAAGAGAAACCCGATCTAATACCTTGTAGTATTCGAGCTGAGACGTTAAATCCTTTAAATTTGTGCCGTACTCCGCTTCCTTTTCTAATGCATCCGTCTTTGCGATAGAAGCCTTCAGGGCTCCCGTCAAAGGCACAGTTCCCGCGGAATAATATCCTTCGGCAATGGATTTCTGCGCATTAAGTAAATCCAAAATTCTGCCATTGATTTGTTTTTTCTTTTCAATCCGTTGAAAGCGATTTAAGCGAATAAAGAAATCGCCTAGCATTCGATTGACTCCGACCAAATAGCCGAGAGTCGCTTCGTTCTCCATAATTTTGGAAATTCTTTTTTCAGTGCCGAGCTTCCCGGGAAAAGGAAATTCTTGGGAAACGGAGAATTCCATACCCGTCATCGTAGGGGTATCCAAGGCCCGGTTCCCGTTCAGAGAGTAGCCGTTGCGAGTCGGATAATTTCGATACGCGAATCCTATCTTCGGATCGGGTAGAATACCGGATGCGTCCGAATGCGATTTATGTGCATGGGAAACCCCGGCTAATGATTTTGCTTCGGGATGTTCCGTTGCAAGAATGTCCAGAATTTCTTCTAGTCGTTTCGCTTCGGAGAAGATCGGAAGCGAAAATAGGAAAAAAATAATAATAGAAAATGTGCGTATAGCGCTCATAAATCCTCCTAAAGTTCGTCAGGGAATTAAGAGCGAGGTATTAAATTAAGAAAACTTGAAGAAGGCTCGGCGAGCGGGTTGCGGAAAAAAATCGAATTCCATCGGCACGGATTCGCCCTTGCTCGAGGATGATTTGAGAGGCGATTCTGATGGGGAGAACGGAAAATAAGTGAATGAACTGAGATTTTATTTTTTCCAGCGATATTCGGTGAGCGGCCGCTTCGAAGGATGCGGTCATTCCCTTTTGGCAGCAATCGGTTCCGGAGGAATCGGAAGACGAAGATTTCTCTTCAGCTTGGGAAGATTTGTGGCAGGGAGGTAGGTCATCTCCTGACGAAGAACTTTTGATTCCTATCGATGCAGTCCCGACAGGACAAACTCCTAACAGACTAGTTAAAGAGGCGCAGGTAATCTGCACAACAAAACCGAGCGCAAGTACGAAACCGATCGTCTTTTTAGGAGAAAACTCCATTTCAACTAATCTGACTGTTTCCAAAACGGATCTGTCAAGAAAAAAAGCTCCGGCTGGATCTCGAATCCGGTAAACAATAAGAATGAGCTAGTTCGAAATATCCCTTCGATAGAAAGGATTACTTAAGATTAAACCAGTCGGTAAGAAGGCTTGTATTCTGACGTACAAGTCTCCCGGACGAAACCGATACGTTCCTGTTTTCTTGCCGTACGATCTAGACAATGTCTCTCCGTTCCTACCGATAAAATCAACGCTTAAAGGAGTTTCCTCAAATTCGTAAAAGACCTCTCCCCCATTCCGGATTCCGAAAGCTTTAACCTTTGGATCGCTCAGAACTCGGGACATTTTTCTAACGCAAGCGTAATTACCGTCTTTGAGGGCTGCGAGAACATCGTTCTTATCCACGGAGTTCGTGTTTAAAAGAATGTACCGCATAAGGGATTCACCATCTTCGTCGTACCACTCGGTGGCAATTTGACGTAAGCTAGGAAATCCTGTTTTTGCGACTTTTAAGTATTCTTCCTTCGGAAGATAATGCAAGTCGTCCCCTGCCATGCAGAAAGAAGATACGCCAAGGCTCAGCAATTGATCCCAATAAGTAAGTATATCTCCGAACGGTGATAGTACTTCGATTGCATTGTATCCTCTTAGTCTTTCCAGAATTCCCAGAGGAAAACTATCGTTTAGTAGCGGATGATTGATTGCGACAAATGCGCCTTTTTTCCGAAGACTATCGATCTCCCATTGTATATTTTCGGGAAAAGCGAATAAGGGAAAAAAATCATGGTCTGCTTCTTCGACACCCAAAACGGTGAGATGCCTCTTTACAAGATTTCTCCCCCACTCGTAGCCTGGGATTTGGGCCGTCTTATTTGATTCTACTTTAGTTACTCTTTCATAATCCGTGAACGCGAGAATTTGATATCCATTCTTGGAATAAACCTCTAGGATTTCTTCCGGTGAGTTTCTGATTGGCGTAAACCAAGCCTGATTGCTATGCAAATGAATTGCAGTTTTAACCCATTTCAGTTTAGTCGATTTTAGATAGGGATCCTGGATTTCCCGTCCTCCGGATTGAATATTATCCGGGATCAATTTCGGTTTAATATCCGAACGTAGAAAAAAAAGACTCCACGCATTGAACCCCAAGATGGTTACGATGATTGTGGCGAAAATACCCAGGAGAGATCGTTTCCAGTTTCGGAAATTCATTTAAATTCGGTCCATTTCAGGCGTTACGGTGTTTGTTATCATGGCGGCGTATTGACCTAATTGCTGCCCATAGGATTTTTAATAAAACTTTTTTTCGGCTTTAAAAAGGTCTTTGCTTATTCCAGCTAACTCACTTTTTGGTTTCTACGAAAGCACGATTCTCGTGTTCTTGAAGGTAACGGATTAGCAATACTATGAAAGATAAGCGTATAGCGGTGATCATTCCCGCTTACAACGAAGAGATTACGATTCGCGAAACGATTCTCTCCTTTTACAAAGAATTACCTAATGCCGTTTTTTGGGTGGTGGATAATAACTCCAAAGATAAAACAAATCTGATCGCGACGGAGACATTTAAGAAACATAAAATAAAAGGTTCGGTCTTGTTCGAGAATAGACAGGGAAAAGCCAATGCGGTTCGAAAGGCTTTTTCGTTAGCGGATGCGGATATTTATATAATGTCGGATGCGGACACTACATATCCCGCCGAAGAAGTCAGGAAATTGACGGACGAATTAATTAAGAACGAACTCGATATGGTAGTCGGCGATAGATTAAGTCGGGGTGATTATAGTCGGGAAAATAAGAGAATGTTCCACTCTTTAGGAAATCAACTCGTCATTAGGCTGATCAATTTTCTTTTCAGCGTCAAACTGCGCGATGCGATGAGCGGGTATCGCGTATTTTCTAGAAAATTCGTAAAGAATTATCCGATTTTAGCTTCCGGTTTCGAATTAGAAATCGAAATGACCTTGCATGCCTTGGATAAAAGGTTCGCGATTCGGGAGATTCCGATCCAGTACAAGGATAGACCTTCCGGTAGTTTCTCGAAATTGAATACGTTTCGGGACGGCTATCGAGTCGTTAATAATATTCTCTGGATTTTTAAGGATTATAAACCGATGCATTTTTTCGGTTTCTTGTCGGTCCTTGCGTTTATTGCCGCGATCGCTTCGGGGAGTCAGGCAGTATGGGATTATTGGAAATACAAATACGTATATCATGTCCCGCTCGCCATTTTGGCCACGGGTTTAATGATCGCATCCATACTCAATTTTTCGATCGGACTGATTTTGCACACGGTTGCTAAGATTCAACGATTCAATTTCGAACTTCAATTATTGAAATACAAAGAAGAATAGATCTCCGATGGATCTCACCGCTTGCGTTTAAAAGGGCGAGATCATTATCGAACGGTTAGAATCGTCTTAGATATTATAAGACCCGTAATAGCACCAATCCGCCTTCCGTTTCTATCGGGACAAATTTACGATTCGGGTAAAGAAAAATCAATTCCGTCTGGCTATTTGCATTTCCGATAATAAACAGTTTCTTCCCTTCAGGAGGATGATTCAGCAAATCCGATTCGTCCTTAAATTTATAACTTCCGACGATATGGATCGGTTGGTCCCGATAGAACATCGGATAAAAGGAAAGATACTTATAAAAAATGACCTCCCCTCCTTCTTCTCGAACGGCTCTATCGAATAATCGTAATGTTTTCCCCTGGAGCAGATCGATTACTTTCGGAGCAAGCGTCACTGAAAGAGAAATTAGGAACACGAGTAAGGTTACCCAGACCGGAAAGATGAATTTCCCGGATAAATCGCCTGGAGTTACGCTTCTAACCCGAAAATATGCGAATAAGATCCCTGCTAAAAGAACTAAACCGGGAATCGAATCGATAATTCCGAATTCGGGAAATACTTTTTCATCGGAGAATCCTGATCGTATCAAATAATTCGCAAGTATCGGAAGTCCTAAAAATAAAACGCTTACTATGCAAGAAAATGAAAGAAAGGAAAGAATAATCCATTTTTTAAGCACAAGCTCCGCCCCGAATCGTTCCAGAACCAATGCTGTGAAGAAGGAAAGAGGAAAGTAAATCGAGGAAGAGTAATGGGGAAGCTTGGTCTGAACGATGGAGAAAATAATCAATACGATTCCTGTCCAAGCGATCATTAGCAACGAAACCTGGCGAATCCCGTCTTCTTTTAAAATTTCTCGTCTGCCCTTGGAAATATATGCGAACAGAAACGGAGTCCAGGGAAAGAATCCGATCAATGCCGCGATGAAATGATAAAACCAAGGACCGGTATGCGACTCCAGGGACTTGGTTAATAGCTTTCTCTGGAATTCCAGAAATCCTTGTAAGAATTCCTCGCCATGAAGAAGGTAATCCGTTAAATAATAGACCGAGACTGCTCCGATAAAAACGACCGCACCGATTGCGGTATGGATGATGGAGATTTGAAATCTTCGTTCGAAGATTCTCATCGCTATAAACGATGCGACCGGAATGCAGAGACCTAGAGGACCTTTCGCGAGAACGGCTAAGGCCATACTGGCAGAGGCGGCGATAAGCCATTTCCAAGCTCCGGGAGTTTGTTTCCGTATATCCGTATCATATAAACAAAGTCCGACGGCGCCTAGAAAGATGAAGGTATTGAATAGATGATCGATATATGCCGTTCTTGCGAGAACCAACGGAAGTAAAGAAGAAGAATACAAAAGGGCCCAAATGATCCCGAACTTGGATGAACGGAGTCGTTTTCCAAAAAAATAAATCGTTCCGAAAGCTAACACTGCGCTTAAAACGGAAGGAAATCTCGTTCCGAATTCGTTCAGTCCGAACGTAAAATAGGAAATTGCGGCCAGCCAAAAATACAAAGGCGGTTTTTCGGTAAATAACTGACCGTTGACGGTGATTCTAAAAAAATCCCCGGATACGAACATTCCTTTGGACGCAGCTCCGTAGATATTCTCATCCCAATCAATCAGAGGAAACGAGCCTAAACCTAGAATCAGAAAGAGAAAATATAAACTAAGTAAAAAGAAAACAGAGTCGAATCTGAACTTCAAAAAATTCTCCCGGGATTGAAACCCAATTTGGAAATTTCCGGATTGCGGGTTATCTACCCTGTTTTATTGGAAGGAGCGAATCCGATTTTTATCCTAAATTGAAGTTCTTGCATTTGCCGGACAGAGAGAAAGAAATTTTTAGATTTCGATCGTAAGATTTTTTAGGCAAAAAAAAGCCCAACGGTTCTTTGAAAGAACGTTAGGCTTCAGAGTCGTACGGCGATTTATAACAAAATTATAAATCCGTCGGTCCCGTCGAAAGAACCTGCATTCGCTTAAGGACGTGCCCGACCGGCCCCTACTAAGAAACCGATCGGTGAGCCATTAAATTACTTCAATAGCTGCAGCACGGTTTGCGGTTTCATGTTCGCTTGCGCGAGCATCGCGGTCGCAGCTTGCGTCAAGATCTGATAGCGGGTAAAGCTGGTCATTTGTTCAGCCATATCCGTGTCACGGATCCGAGACTCTGCAGCCTGGATGTTTTCGTAAGCGTTCATCAACCCCTTAGCGGCATGTTCCAAACGGTTGTAATAAGCTCCCAGGTCCGCTCTCTGCTTAGAGATCAGTCTGAGTGCATCGTCTGCCAATCCTATTACGGAGTTGGCTTTTCCCGCCGTAGAAAGAGAGATAAAGGTCAACACGGTCGGGTTTCTAAGACCCAAAGACGCGGTGTTCATCGTTTCGATGTATATCCTTTCTCTCTGGTGCATGTTAGCACCCATGTGGAACCACATACTTGCGGTCGGATTCAAACGAGCGAAAGCTCCGGTAAGAAGCTTCATCTTGTTGAATTCGGCCTGAGAAGCAATCCTGTCAATCTCGTCGACCAACTGAGAGACTTCTACTTGAATTTGCTGACGGTCTTCCTCGGAATAGATTCCGTTCGCGGCTTGTACTGCCAGAACGCGAATCCTTTGAACGACTTCATGGGTTTCTTGCAGATACCCTTCCGCCGTTTGGATCAGAGACATACCGTCCTCGGTATTTTGTTCCGCCCTGCGTAAACCGCCGACCTGAGTCCTCATTTTCTCGGACACTGCCAAACCGGAAGCGTCGTCACCTGCACGGTTGATTCGCATACCGGAAGACAGTTTTTCAATGTCTTTAGTCATGCTTTCGCTATTGAACTTCAATGTTCTATGAGCGAAAATGGCGCTTATGTTGTGGTTAATAATCATTCGGTTCCTCCTTGAATCCGAATCCTCTTTCGAGGAATGTGACTTTCCTAGAGGTCTTCCTTGACCTCTTCACCATTTGGATCGTCCAATTCGTAAAATCCGAGTAGATACTTTTTCCGAGCGAATCCGATAAAAGAAACCTTCCGACTTCCTTCGGATATGTCCCTTTTGGAACTACCCTGGCATACCCGGGGAGCAGTTATCGAATAGAATAAAAGGACCTTCGGAGCCGAATAAAACCGCCGTGAAAGTACTTGCCCCAAGTGGAAGTCTCGTACATGCTGAAACGAGTATGCTTCAGACCATTTACTTAGCCAATCCCAGAGGTTTTTGCGCGGGTGTAAAATACGCAATTTCGTATGTGGAGCAAGTACAAGCGCAATCCTCCGAGCAGATTTATGTTCGAAAGGAGATCGTCCACAACCGGCGCGTTGTCGAAGATATGAAAAAGCGAGGAATTCGTTTCATAAGCGAACTGGACGAGGCGCCCGACGGAGCGACGGTGATTTTTTCCGCTCATGGAGTCTCGCCGGCAGTCGTGGAGGATGCTAAACTTAGGAATATGCAGATCGGCGACGCGACCTGTCCGTTAGTGACAAGAGTTCATAGGAAAGCTAGAAGATATAAGGAAGATTACCAGATTATTTATATCGGTCACCAAGGACACGACGAAGCGATCGGAACCATGGGTGAAGCACAGATGTTTCTAGTGGAATCTCCGGAGGATGTGGAAAAGCTCGTTGAGAAAATCAATCGGGAAAATCCGATCACGTATTTAATGCAAACAACCTTATCGGTCGCCGATACTCAGCTGATCGTTAAGAAAATAGCCGAATTGTTCCCGACAGTCGAACATCCGGCGAAAGACGATATATGTTACGCAACGACGGAGCGCCAAGAAGCGGTCGCACAAATGATGGATTCAATCGATGCAATGTTGGTAATCGGCGCGGATAATAGTTCCAACTCGTTGCGGTTATTGCAATTGGCGCAAAAGTCCAAACCTGCTTCGTTTAAAGTCACGTCGGCGGACGATTTGAATAAGGAATATTTAATAAACAATCGAATTAACACCCTTGGAATTACCGCCGGAGCTTCAACTCCGCAGATTTTAGTGGATGAGATTATCGAGAAACTGCGTCACTTCTACCCGGACGTAAACGTGCAGCTTTTTCCCGAATCCAGAGAGGATTCCATGAGCTTTAAACTTCCCGCGAAATTACTCAATTAATCTCTTTGGCTGCTGTTTACGATATGCGTCCTACTAATATCCTCTTCGGTAATGTTCGGTTCTCCCCGCCTTGAAAGAATCGGTAATTGTATTTCGGTCGCTATTTTGTTTGCTAGTTCCGCGCTAGAATAATCTTTTATTTCGGATATTCTCACGATATTATCGATTTGTTTCGCCAGGTTCTGCACTAAATTCAAGCCGATCCCGAAACCGAAATCCGCTTCTTGAAACCGCTCGTCATACGTATGATTCATTCTGAAAAAAGGCTCGAATAGTCTCTCCGAATACTGTTTCGGAATCCCGCGAATCCCGCTTTTGTCGACTTCGATCTCATTGATGATATCGATGTTTAACATGGAACCCTCCGGATACATTATGATTTGTATTTTCGAATGCTCCGGAGAAAATTTCATCGCATTTACTAGAATTTCTTTGATCGAAAAGGTAAGGAATTTCCGGTTACATTTTACTTTGTATTCTAGACGTTTATCCATAAAGATAATATGATTATTCTTTATTTTTGCCGTTTGGTGTAAATCGGCGATGGTCTTATTGACGATCGATTGAACTTCTACGATATCCAACGTTTCGGGGACGACTTTCAAATCGAATAAGCTTTTTAACTTATCCAATTTTTCTGTCCAGCTCCTCATCATGTTTTTGTTTTCGAGGATTGATTTCATCAAGTCCTTCGGAATCAGGCAATCGGTACCGTCCTTTTTAAGGGCAAATTCGGCTAGGTCTAGATAGGTAAGCAAGGAGCCTAGACCGATACCCTGGGAAGAACTATGAGAAATACTATTTAGAATATTCTTTCCCACCGTCATCTGATCGGAATTTCTTTGATAGTCCTTCCAGAGTAACCAATCGATTTCTCCCGATAGATTCTTTTCATCCAGAAGAACGCTTTGATAATTGCGGATCTTCTCTTTATACCAACTTAGGGCGTTCTTTACGGATTCCAATAATTGTTTTTCCTGCTTTTTCTTCAATAGTTGGGCCCATATCCAATTGAACGAGCTAAGGCTCAGCGTTGTGTGTTCCATTTTCGAATACGTTATAATCAGGCTTCCGGGAGAAATCTTTCGCAAAGCTTTCAGATAATCTATGACGTGAATCTTATCGGATTCGATCTCCGTCACGACTACTGCGGGAGACCATTTTGCACATTGTACCAATCCCTCCGTTAAAGAATCGGCGAAAATGATCATTAATTCTTCGTTCTTAAATAGTTCATTTGCTCGCTTTGAGAAATAGGGATCCGGATCGATGTATAAGAGAGAACTGGAAGAATTCATCTTATCTGAGGTGCGAGATCGGGCTCCTGACTCCGTCAAATGGGAGTCCGATTTATCGAGCAATTTTTCAAGGTGCTTTATCGAGATATCGAATCTATGTTTTTCTATTTCATCCCGATCCTTCCGCTCGAGTTTCAATCCGACGTTCATATTTCCGTTTTCCGATTTTGCCCACCACCTCAAAGTTCCCTCCAAAATAAACGGTCTTTGGTTGGGTAAAGTGAGTTTAAATGCGTACTTTCTAAAGCGACTTAAATTATCCTTTGAAACGGCGGAAGGAATCTCGAATCCGATTCCGTTCTGTGAAAGGTCGCTAACGATGAATCTTTGCGATATTTTTTCCCGACTCCATTCCTCTATATTTTGGGAAATTTCAACCGCAATAGATTCAAGTTCGCCTGCTGTTTCTTTCGTAAAATGTTGCTCGGCGGCTACTACATGAATATAGGCAAGCGGCTTCCTACCCGATTCCCCGTCTTGAACGAGGATCGGAATAATCAGCTCGGAAGAAATCCTCGCAGATAAATAGCGATCCATTGCCGCGGATACACTTTCATTTACCGTCGATGAATAGTTGAGCAAGTTGGGATCGTTAAGCGAATATGAATTTCTGTCAGACGTATCGGGTAATAGCAAAGTTTTTCCGACGGCTGCTACTGAACGAAATCGCTCCTCCTGCTCGGCCCGAAAGAAATCGATTGAAACGGTGCCGACGGGGGTTTTTTGCAGCATCCTCGAATATTTTTCGAATAAATTCTTTAGATATAGGGATTTTTCGGCGTCTTCCCCCTGATTCTCCGACAATTCGCTCGATTTGAAATTAGTTACGTAGATGTCTTCCTTAAAAAGGTGTATGCGTTTTTCTGATCTTCCCATCTTCGTAAATCCTCAAAGATTTTTTTTCCTTTTTTAAAGAAACCAATTTGAACTTTAATTCGATTGCCACCCTTCGCGTTTTATCTTCCGTATTCCCTTTTTTAATTTCATATAGGTAAGTCCTGCAGTCGATTTGCTTTGCTAAATTTCTAACTACATTCAATCCTATTCCCATTCCTAATTCGTTGGAATAGAATCGTTCGTCGTAAAGATTATTGAGTCGGAAAAAAGGTTCGAATACTTTGTAATAATATTCGTCCGGAATTCCGGAACCCCCTTCGATGAAGGAACTAACATCGTTCTTGAACAAAAGGCTACAGTTATCGTCGCTTTTGACAAAGGAGACCACGATCTCCGAATTATCCGGAGAAAATTTCATAGCATTCACAAGAATTTCGGTTATGGAAAAATGCAGGAAATCTCGATTACAGATCAAATCGACGGATTCGAATTCGTTCATAATTACGATGGATTGATTTTTTATTTCAAGTAACGGGTTAAGTGTTTGTATTATTTCCTCTATGTAAGCCCTAAGGTCCGAGGAATTCATCGTCTGTTTTTCGATGGAACGATCCAAATATGTCTTAAAATATTCTATTTTTTCGATTCTATCTCTTAATAGATTTTTAGTGTTAATGACGACTGAGAGTAATTTTTCAGGGATTCGTACGACTCCATTGTCTTCCTGCATAAAAAATTCGCATAAATCCAGTTGACCGACTAATGAACCGATTCCCAGCCCCTGAAACATGCTTCGAGTTAGACTCGTGAGAATTCCCTTGCCTAGCTCCAATTCCGTGATACCGGATAGCGATTCCTTCCAAATCAGCCATTCGAGCTCGGAAGAAAGATTTTCGTTCCTTCTGCTTCCTAATTGAATGCGGTCGGAGTTTTCCTTAATGAATTGCAATGCCTCCGAAATTCGATCCTTTAGATTTTCCTGAAGTTTATCGCGTTTAATATAGGACCAGATCCAATCGACATGACTCAGCTCTCCTATCGATTGATTGTTTGGAACTATCAGGATAACGAGCGCGTCCGAACACAGCCTACGTAATAATTTCAAATTCGAATTCAAATCAGGGCGAATGAGATCCAAATCGAGTAAAATTATCTGCGGCTGAAAATTTATGCATTTTTCTATCGTTTCTTCGAATAAGACGGTCGAAATCAATCGTGTCTGACCGAGTTTCGATATCTCACTGTATAACATTTCTGGAATTTCAAAGCCGCTTGCGTGGATGATATTCGTCGACGGTTGTAACGGAACGATCGTTTCGGATTTATTTTCTTCGGCGGTATTCATATTAATGGAGAACTTGTTTGATAATGTCTAAAAACTGGACTGGGCGAAACGGTTTAATGATCCAGCCGTTTGCGCCCGCCTCGGCGCCTTGTCGTTTAATATCTTCTTCCGATTCGGTGGTTAGAGTCAGGATCGGAATGGTTTGATTCTTTTTTCTGACTTCCTTGATAAATGAAATTCCGTCCATCACCGGCATATTGATGTCGGTGATCACCAGATCCACCGGTTCTAAATCGAGTTTCTCCATCCCTTCCCTACCGTTGACGGCGAGAATAACTTCGTAACCCCCCAACCCGAGAGTTTGTTGCACGAGACTCCTCATCGTAGCCGAATCGTCGACCGCTAGAATTTTTGCTGTAGCCATCTCAAGCTCCTTTCGAAAAGAATGTTACATTTGTTGGATTTAATTCGTAGTAACGAAATTTTCCGAATTCGCGTACTATGAACGTGGATGTGTAATCCGTGATGGATTCCGCCGAGCCAAGAATAAGAAAGCTATCGGGATTCATCGATTTTTCGATCTTTTTGAATAATTTTTTTCGATCGTCATGATCGAAGTAGTACGAGACGTTCCTACATAGAATTAGATCGAAGCCCGTCGGGAAATCGTCCGAGATTAAATTTTGATATTTAAATTCCACGATCGATTTTATCTCGTCGTTGATTTGATATTCTGTATCCGAAATTTTAGTAAAATATTTATTAAGATACTTCGGTTCGAGTCCGCGGCTAATTTCAAAATTGCTATAGATTCCGCTCTTTGCCTTTAAGAGAGTATCGTAAGCGATATCCGTGGCTAAAATTCTGGTTTTCTTAAAGATTTCAGGCGTCTTTTCTTTAATTTCCATTGCGATCGAGTAAGGTTCCTGTCCTGTCGAGCACGCGGCACACCATATTTTCAAGTAATGCCCGGATGGATTCCTGTTGGATAGGGCGCGCTGCTCTAATAGCTCGGGAATAATTCTGGAGACAAGCGCCTCGAAGAGTCCATCATCGCGAAAGAATTTGGTTTCATGCGTCGTAATTCTATCGATTACCTTTTCGCGGAATTCTTGATCAGAATGATTTTGAAATCGATCCGTTAATTCTTGATAGGAGGACATTTTATAATCCTCCATCAATCCCGAAAGTCTACTCTCGATCAGATAGATTTTCTCCTCGTTTAAGGAAAGCCCCGTATCTTTTTTTAATGCGCTCATAAATTTTAAAATTTCTTCACTCATTAGGCCAAATCCTTGGATAGAAAACTTGAAATTCTTTCCGCAATCGAATCGATGCTTAATACTTCGTCGACGATCCCTTCTTTCACAGGCTTATTCGGCATACCGAAAACGAGACATGTTTCTCTGCTTTGTGCGATCAGGTAAGCTCCGCTTTCTTTCATTTTCTTCATTCCTAGATATCCGTCCTCACCCATTCCTGTCATGATCACCGCCATTGATTCGTTCGGGAAATTCTCTGCCAAGGATTTGAAGAGAATATTCACCGAAGGCTTGCATAATTCCTCTAACGGTCCCGGATAAACCTTTCCGACCACTCCACGTTTATCCCTTACTAATTCCAATTGCATACCGCCCGGAGCTATATAGATGGATCCCTCTTCCAAAATTTCTTCGTTCGACACTTCTTTTACTTTGAAATCGCCGATTGCGGCAAGATTTTCCGCTAAATATTTCGTGAATCGAGGCGGCATATGTTGCGCTATTACAATAATCCCTCTTAAATTCGGTTTTAACTTCGAGACGAGTTCTCGCAAGGCAACCGGGCCACCCGTTGATATTCCGATCCCGCAAATATTGTATTTTTTCTTAAGTTTTAAATTCGATTCGCCGTGGAGCTTTCCGATTTTACGGTCTTGAAATCGCTGTGACTCTTGCGCGTAAATAGTTTTGATCTTGTCGGATAATAGTCCGAGCGTTTCGGTTATATCGACGCTCCCTTCCGTTGTGTGTGAGGGTTTAGCGACGAAATCCAACGCACCCATATCTAATGCTTGTAACGTTGTTTTTGCTCCCTCGGATGTGAGAGAGCTGAACATAATGACTCGAGTTTCCGGATTATTCTTTTTAATTTCCGCTAGAGTATCCAAACCGTTCATTTGCGGCATTTCGACGTCCATTACTACGAAATCTGGCTTTAAGTAACTTATCTTAGGCAAGGCGAATTTTCCGTCGATGGCGGCCCCTAAAAATTCGAATTCCGGCTCGCTCGTGATCGCGGATCGAAGCAAATTCCGATAAATGAGAGAATCATCCACGGCAAAGACGGTTATTCTCTTTTTTTGATTCATCGGTTCCGCCATTTTCGTCATGCCCATTTATTTCAATTAGCCGAGTTTGAAATTTTAAATTGAGCGACTAACGTAGTTAGAACTTCGGCTAAGGATTGCAGCGATTTTGCAAGATTCGATACGTTGTTCGATTCTTTCGCTCCATCTAACGAAGCCGTAGAAATACCATTGATGTTTTTAGTTACATCGTTGGAAGTCACGGATGTCTGGCTAACGTTAGCCGCTATCTCCTTGGTCGTGATGGATTGTTCTTCTACGGCGGAGGCGATGCTACCGCTGATCTGGTTTACTTCGGCGATGACGGAAGTGATTTTTCCGATCGATTCTGTGACTTTTTCAGTGCTTTTTTGAATGGCCGAGATCTTACTTTTGATTTCTTCCGATGATTCCGCCGATTGCCTAGCTAATTCCTTAACTTCCGAAGCCACGACCGCAAATCCTCTGCCTGCCTCGCCCGCTCCAGCCGCTTCGATTGCGGCATTTAGCGCTAATAATTTGGTTTGAGCCGCAATGTTTGAAATGCTCTCGATTACGTTGCCGATTTCGCGAGCATTATCGCCTAACTCTTTTACGACTCCGCCCGTTTCGAGAGCCGTACTGTTCGCTTCTCTCGCGATTTTTGCCGAATCGGCTGCTTTCTTTGCGACTTCACCCACCGAAACGGACATTTCCTCGATCGAACTTGTGATCATATTTAGGTTCTGATTCATCTGAGTGGCGGCGGCTGCGATCGTTTGGGACTGTTGAGACATCTGCTCGATGCCGGAAGACAAATTCAAACTAGCACCGGAAAGATCGCTGGAAGATTGAAAGAGAATATTTCCGTTTTCTTTCAATCTAGAGATTAAGGCGGCGGTATTGATCAACATGTTGAGTATCGATTTTTCCAATTCACCGATTTCATCGTTTCGATTATGCGAAATATTAACGGAAAGGTCTCCACTTGCAATTCGGTTGGCTATATTGCTAGCGTTCTGGATCGGTTTTAAAATGCTATAACTAAGGAAATAAGGAGCTATCGTGCATTGAAAAAGGATCGTTACCGAAGCTAAAAGATAGGAATAAATCGGAAGGATTCCGAAATGAGGTAAGATTACCAATGCCGCAATAACGAGAGAGCTTACGAAAACTGACGATAATAATTTAAGTCTAATGGAAAGCTTCTTAGAATTCGTTGCCGGAAATTTCTTTACTCCGGATAATATATCTTTATAAAGTTTTGCCGCCTCATCGACTTGCTTACGAGTCGGTTTTCTCCTTACGGACATATACCCGACAATGGCGCCGTTCTCAAATTTAGGCGCGACGTTTGCATCAACCCAATAGTGATCCCCATTTTTACTTCTGTTCTTAACGATTCCTCGCCAAGGTTTTCCGCTTTGTATTGTGGACCAAAAATCCTGGAATACGCTGCGAGGAATGTCGGGGTGTCGGACTACATTATGAGGTTTATCGATCAGTTCCGATTCCGTTAATCCGGCTATCTCTAAAAATTCCTTGTTGGCATAAGTGACTTTTCCTTTCAAGTCCGTCATCGATACTAAAGTAGTACCGTCAATCATCATGACTTCTTTGTCGGTTACGGTCACTGAAAGTTGCTTTCTTTCAGATTCGATGTTCTTTTTTTGTGAAGTTAGTCCCAACATTTTCTAATCCTTATTCATCTGCTATTCGCAATAGTTCTTGTTGATTTACGATTATGATTGTTTCGCTCTTGATGATCGAAATATGGTCGATAAATTTACTTTCTTTCTCATTCAAGTGAGAAGGGCACGGTTCTAAGTTTTCTTCCGGAATCTCGACGATGTCCGAAATACTGTCGGCAAGAATGGCGAAGGATTCCTTCTTTCCTTTTAAGCGGATTAGAGAACTCTTATTTTCGGTATAGTTCCAGTCCTTTTCGAACAAAGCCATTAAGTTAAGGATTGTGACGACATCTCCTCTTAAATTTACGATTCCGAGGACATGTTGAGGAGAATGCGGAACTTTTAATATGTTTTTATTGTGATCTACTTCTTTACAATCCTCTAACGCGATTCCATAAAGTTCTCCGGCTAAGGTAAAGGAGAGTAGTTGTTTAATAGACCCGCCCTCCCTCATTTTAACTCTACTTCCGCTTCTTTTTCCACGGACAAAAGCGAGGTGGATAATTCGGACAATAAGATTGTCGGATCGATTATTATGATGGTTTCTCCCGAAAGAATTCCGCTTCCGATTATCCCCTTTTCACCGTCTTCACTCTTTGTGAAAGATGGGATCTCATCGATGACGTTATGAATTTCGTTTACAACAAGACCTTTTTTTATCCCTTTGATTCGAAAGAGAATCATGACATTTCCCGTTTGTGTTTCCGATTTTGAAAGATTGAAGTAATTTTCCAATCGGCATAGTTCGACGACTTCTTCGCGATACTGAATGATTTCCCTGTCTAAGATTCGTTCGGCCTTTCCAGGATCGAATATTTCCAACCTTTGCACGTCCTTGCTATCGATTCCGAAAAGTTGGTTTCGAACGGTGAATAATAAATAATGTTTTTGTGATTTTCTATCGCCTATAGAATCGGATGTACGATTCTCGAACGAAGCACTTTGTAACTTAAGGAATTTTGCGATACCCGAAATATCCAAGATCAACGCTAGGTTTCCGTCTCCTAAAATCGCCGCTCCCGTATATAAGTTCAATACGGACAAAGCTCTTGAAAGCGGTTTCACGACTATCTCCTCGGGGTTTTCTATTTCCGTGATGAGTAACCCGAAGGAGTGTCTCTCCGTATGAACGGCCACTATATATTTGTTTTTTAATGTATCGTCCTTCGGAATATCTAGCATTTCGTCCAGGTCGATGATCGGTAATAAATGACCTCGTAAGAGATAAACCTGTTTATTTTCCACGCTAGACACGGATTTAGGATCTAGAAGCAAGAGTTCGGTTATATTTTGCTGGGGAATCGCGAACAGCATACTGCTGCCGGCTCGAACCATCTGGCAGTTTAGAATTGATAGAGTTTGCGGAATGGTAGCGGTGATTGTGGTGCCCGAGCCGGTTACCGACGAAATTGCGACAGATCCGCCCGCTTTTTGAAAGTTCATCTTAACGACGTCCATTCCGACTCCGCGACCAGAGGTGGAAGAAACCGTTTCGGAAGTGCTAAAGCCGGGAACGAAAACTAATTCGGCGAGTTCGCCGTCCGTTTTACGATGAATTTCGTCGATCGTTAGTAGACCTTTTTCGATCGCCTTCTCACGGATGCGATCGTAGTTAAATCCTCTCCCGTCATCCCGTACCTGGAGAATGACATTTCCCCCTCTTAGAGCAGCCGAAATATAGATCCGTCCTTTTCTAGGCTTACCTAGCCGACTCCTTTCTTCGGGAGATTCCAAGCCATGATCCGCGGAGTTACGAATCATATGGGTAATCGGATCCGAAATAGTATCGATAATCGTTTTGTCTAGTTCGACGTCGCCGCCGTCCAGATGCAGTTCGATATCCTTGTTGGTCGTTCTTTCTAGGTCGTGAATCAGTCTGGGAATTTTTTTAAAGAAGGTTTCCAGCCTCTGCAAGCGAGTCCTCATGATGCTTTCTTGCGAAAGAGTGATTAATTGACTAAGATTCCTGACTGTCGAGAGCAGAGAATGTTCCTGGATCGCCTCCATTTTTTGTAATAGTTGGTTTCGAACTATAATGGTCTCGCCGGCTAAATTAATCAGGTGATCTAATAGATTTAGAGGAATTCTCAGATAGTTATCGGCAAGTTCCGTCTGGGTTTTTGTCCCGTTTGTCTCTGCTTCCCTTGATCCGATCGATTCAAAGTATGTTTCCTTAATAGAAGTGCTCTTGTTATCTTCCTGTCTCTGAAAGAGAATTTGAACGGACTTTAAGGACCCTAAGCTAGCACATTCTTCATTGATTGTATTCTGGGGCAATCGACTTAGTAGGACAAGATGATCGATTTCCCCTCTTCCGTTCCCGTTACGAACCGATTCGGAATGGTCAAGTAGATTGGACTGGAGCACCAAAGCTTTCTCTTCCAGGGGCTGAAACGGATTGCCCTCCTTGCAGCGACTTAAGGTTTGTTCGTTGAAAGCCTTGAATCGGACTACGAAGAGCGATAGATTCTCGATTCGCGCTCGCTCTATATACTTTTTGGGAATAACGATTTTGGAGTTATAGCTGGCCTGGTTTGAGTTTGCTGGAATGACGGAGCCTGCCGTCGTTGCGGAGGAAGAAATATTAGGATAAAGGCCCCCAGCCTCTTTTGTTGCCGAATTCGAATCGGATAATTTAGAATCTATTCGGGAAATAATATGGTCTTCGTTTCTATTCTTATAGAGATCAACATTACTAAGTAGCAGCCTAAGTTCATCCAAACATTCTAATATGAGCGAAATGTCATGTTCTACCGGTGGACTGTTCGATCTTCTCCATTGATTCAATAAATTTTCCAGAGAATGAGAGACGGACGAAATAGCGGGAAAGTCGAATATTCCCGAATTGCCTTTAATCGTATGTATGGCTCGAAAAAGGGTATTGATGGACTCCGGACTAAATTCATTTTTCAAGGAAAGGGCGGTTTCTTCCGCAGAATCGAGTAAATCCGCCGATTCGGCGAGGAAATCATGCAATAATGCTTTTAAATCGACCTCCACGGGGTCCTCCTTCCTGGTTCATTTCGATAATCACAATATGTTAAATAGTATTTTGCTATATATAGAATATTGAAATTATATAGCAGCATATTATCATTTATGAAAATTTAACATATTTGATGAAATATTGTCAACAGTAAGGCTAATAAAACCGCGTATATTTTTATCAATCTTCCTCATGGGACATATTTAGTTATAAACTATGTGAAGAAGGTATTTATTAGTCTTTTCTAATTATTTATCTTTAAATTCTACGCCTCTTGGCGGAGTCTTGTCGAAAATTTATTGCCATTCTGACGCTTTTTAGCTCCTGGCGAATTTTGATCGGAATGAATTAATTTAGCTTGTCATAAATAAATGAAAAAGGCCCCTTTGCAATCCCATGAGGAATCGGCAAAGAGGCCTTTTTTTTTAACGCGATTTTTAAGCGAGATTCAGAGTAAAGAGAGAGTCACTTTATTCTTTCTTTCCTGTATTTCTTGAGGAGTTTCCACTTTTAGGACTTCGTCGGGAACGATCTTAAAGATAGTTTGACCTTTTTGAATGATTTTTCCGTCACTATCTTGCTGAATTATTTCTTTAATCGTACCTGAGAACGGTGCAGTTATCTTATTGAACATCTTCATTACTTCTACGATGAATAGCGGTTGCCCTACTTTAAAGTGTTCTCCCTCTTTAATCATCGGAGGAAGATCGGGAGACTCTTTGGAGTAGAACATTCCCCCCATTGGAGAAACGATCTCATCCGAGCTTGCTTTTGGCGGAGGGGCAAGAACTTTAATGAGAGCATCTCTCGTTTCCGCTTTTCTGAATTCCTCGGGGATGACCGGTTCCATATTTTCGTCCATCGTAAGAGTATAGAAGCGGGATTGATTTCCGATGTTCGGAATGAGTTTCAAAAGTTCCAAACCGATTTGAAATCCTTTATGCGCAGCGATGGATTTTGTCCAGAGCGTCTCATCGAATCCGGCATGGGGCTTAGTAGAAGCGAAGAATTCATCCCAATGGTTGGAATCCGCTTTTGTTCCGGTTCTTTTTTCCAACTCCGAATAGAATGCCAGACCCGCTTTCAGAATATCTTCGTCGTGATCCCAGATCTTTTCGGATGGCGATTGATGAGGCTCGCCTTCCATATTCAGATAAGTATAGAGATCCGCAAGAACGTATAATGGATTTCGTAACCAGATCACGTTTCCTTTTTCGAGTTTCCAAGAAAAATCCAAATGGTATCCTAAAAATCCCGCCAATAAATGAGCGTCGGATAACAAATCGCCGACGGGACGGGTAAGAAGAGTCAGTTTTCTAGAGAGGGTTTTCTTTCCATCTCCGGGAACAGAGGTCAGTAATTTCTTCCAGGCGACTTCCAAGTCTATGTCTTTAGACAATACTTCCAGTGCCCCCACCGCCGCTAGATAGGAAATCATAAATGCAGTGGAAGGTTTGAACATAGCGTCCTTACCTAGAATCCAATTAATTAATCCGTAATGAACGATCAGATTCGTCTGTAGATCCTGTCCTCTTAGTTCCGTCCTGCGAAGAATATTTCCCAATCTACGTAAATTATCCTCACGATCACTGCCATACGTGATCAATAGGGCAATATTCGAATCATAAGCTCCGGCTACACGGTAATGGACGAATAAGCCCGTGTCGGGATTTCGGACCGAAATCCCTTGATCGTCTCGAATTTCTTCCGGTAACGATTTCGACCAGTTAAGGATAATTCCGCCTGCATGAGGTTGAATCGCTTTATTCGTGGCATTGATACGTACTTCGGCGCCCGAAATATTTCTGACGGTACGCTCCGGCTTAGGCAATCGTTTCCCGTGTAAAGAGATTAAAGCCATAGCTTCGATCAAACTATCGACGACGAAGAATTCGGCCTTATTTTCCGGATTGAAGAATTTTAAGGTGTAAGCCATCTCAGTGACTCTATGTTCCACCTGAATTCTAGTATTCATCTCCATGAAAAAGTGATTCGTACCTTCTACGATTAGCTCGAACGTGGAAACGCTATTGAGCCGGACCGCTTCACCGAAACGTTCCGATTGTTCTTCCATTTCTTTTAGAACTTTCAAATCGGCTTTGAGAATCTCCGCTTTCTTCGAGGATTTTTTTTCGGCAGCCGCTATCTCTTTTTGCAATAACTCCTGAGTAAGAGAGATTTCTAACAGTTTTTGTTCGTGCATTTGGACGGAACAATCTCTTCCACCCAAGGCCACGCACCATTGACCGTTGCCGATCAACTGAATTTCATTATGGCGAGTTTTCTCGATATTTAATTCGATCAAGAAGTTTCGGTTCGATCCGGGAGCGGTTACTTTCGACTCGGATAAAATCTCTTGCACTGCCGATTTGACTTCGTCCGGTTTAGCGACGACTCGTTGCCCCTTGCCTCCGCCCCCACCGACATATTTAAAGCGGATTCGATTGGAAGGGTATTTTTCCCAAATCTTAGAACATTCTATTTCGGCCTGCGCCTGCAATTCCGCAATCGTGACCAGTTCTACGATCTTATCATAGCCTAGATACAGTAGGGCTTCCGCATTTTCTTCCGGCGATTTTGACGAATCAAAGGAAAAAGAAATTCCCTTTTGCTTCGCTAACGCTTCTAAGGCGCTCGCATCCTTCGCTTTCTTTAGAAGACAAGTTGCGGAAATTGTATCGACTCCGGGCGTTACCGATACGTTTAATTTTCTTGCGAGCTTCTTAGCTTCGTCTTTAGAACCCGCTTGATGCGCAACGTGAGCGGAGGGGCCCATAAAGATAATACCGCTTGTCTCGATTGCTTCGATGAATTCTGCGTCTTCCGCCATAAAGCCGTATCCGGCGAATATATGCGTATACTGATTGTCTTTCGCGATCGAAATAATTTGTTTTATGCGAGCCGCTTTCTCTTCCGCTCCGCTTCCCATATAATCCGGAACCCGATGGATATTGGAAGGAAAACGAAACCCTCTCAATTCGGGGGCCAAAGACATCGGATAAACGACCGAGTCCTTTTCGGACAAAAGAATCCCATATTCTCGAATTCCGATCAGATCGAAAATCTCCATTGCTTCCTTCCGCACTGGACCTCGACATACGATCAAACATTTGATCGACTCGAGTGTGAATGAGCGGATCCAGGGGGAGGATGATTCGTGAAATTTAATACGTCTATTTTGATAGTCGATCATCGGTTTCTATTCGAACTCCCTTTGTGGCCCGGACATCGGGGCTGGTTTATAGTGGCGAACTAGATAGTCTAAATTTTGGAATAATATGCTTCTCGTGGTTCCCGGAAGAACGATCCGGGAGACCGAACCCAGAGATAATGCTTCTTTAGGATTCATGAGTTCCTTTTCATATTGCTGCGATAAGACTTGGAATTTTTTATCTCGTACAGCCAATGCTTCTTTTTCAGGCATTCCTTTCTTAATGCTATCTTGGAATTCCTTATGAATAGCGGCCATCTCGTCCTTATAGACGTAATCTTTTCCTGCGGGGCCCATGACGGCAATTCTGGCGGTAGGTAACGCAAAAACCATACTGGCTCCGGTATGATACGAATTAAAGGAAGCGTATGCTCCCCCGAATGCATTTCGGATAATCAACGTCAATCGAGGCGTGCGCAGATCGATGATTGAGTCCAGAAGTTTTCGCCCCTCTAAAACGATTCCGTGGTGTTCCTGATCTTTTCCCGGTAAGAAACCGGTGGTGTCCTCTAAGAAAATTACGGGAATATTATATACGTTGCAAAAACGAATAAACCTAGTTCCTTTTCTAGCGGCTCCGATATCGATCTGACCCGATGATACTGCCGAATTATTTGCGACAAAGCCTACGACATGGCCTCCGATTCTGCCGAATGCGGTGATTAGGTTTCTAGAACGCTGAGGTTGAATCTCGAAGTATTGTCCGTGGTCGCAGATATTCTGAATATAGAGAGTGATATCGAACGGTGTGTTCATTCCGGTGGGAGAATTGAACGTTTTCCGAAATAGGATTTCCTCCTCGTAAATGAAACGATCCGTCGGATCTGACGTAGGATGAAACGGAGCTAAACTATAATTATTATCCGGTAAATACGATAGAAGTCTGAGAGATGTGCGTAAGGAACCGAGCTCGTCGTTCGTTACCAAATCGACAACCCCGCTTTGACCGTGGACTTTCGGTCCGCCTAGATCATCCGCGGAAATATCCTCTCCCAATACCGATTTTACGACTCCCGGGCCGGTGAGGCCAAAAAACGTATTCTCGGACTGGATCATAAAAGACCCTTGGCGAGGAAGATAGGATCCTCCCCCAGCATTGAATCCGAACATGAGCATGATACTCGGAACTACTCCGCTGATTTTCCGCAACGCAGTAAACGCTTCGGAGTATCCGTCCAAACCGCCGACTCCGGCAGGAACGTACGCACCCGCCGAATCGTTCATTCCGATTAAAGGAATGCCATGCTCCCCTGCCGTATAAATTAATCTCGCTAATTTGCTACCGTTAGTGGCATCCATTGAACCGGCGCGAAGAGTAAAATCATGGCCGTACACGGCCACGTCCCTTCCGTTAATATTAAGAATCCCGGTGACAAGCGAAGCGCCGTCTAAGTTCTTTCCCCAGTTCTGGTAAAGTATATTCGGTTCCGATTCGGTTAGGACTTTGATCCTTTCCCAAACGGTCATTCTCGATTTAGAGTGCTGTACTAGAATTCGATCAGTGCCGCCTCCCTGAAGAGGTTTTTCTAGCAACTCCTTGCCCATAGCATTGGCATCTTCGTAAATGCCTTTAGGAGATTCGATATCCGTTCCTGATTTATTTTGGAAGGGATTTTCCATGGAGTAGGTTGGTTCCGACATACTTGGTCCTGTCCGCTGGGAAATAAAAAAGGCGATCCCAAAACCGACTAAAACATTCCTGCCGCTTATTAAAGAAGGTCGGTAATGAGGCTTTGAGAGTGCCGGTACACAGTTTTTCTAGAAAGGCCTGAGAGGAAAGCGTAAAATAAAGGAAAGAACTCCTACGTATTCGGTAAGAGTCGCTTTGTTACTTTCTGATCCGATGATTTCGGGATATGAAATAAGCTCGGTTTCGGATTATTGTAAGGATGAATCCACCGTATCGTAGATTTTGAAAAGCGAATCCATATCGATGATTTCAAAAACTTTGCGGACTGCGGGTCTCAAAGCGGCCAATTTAAGCTGAATTTCCCTTTCTTTGCAGACGCGAAGCGAGGCTACAATGACTCTTAACCCTGCTGAAGAAACGAATTCAACATTCGACATGTCGAGAACGATATTCGATTCCTTTGCCTTGTTAATATGCTCCATGAACGCTTGTTCGATCTTATGGGTATTATGGACATCCATATTTCCAATCAGATGAACGACGCGCGAATTCCCTTTTATTTCTACCGTGAGCTCCATTCTTTCCAACCGCCGTTTAGCGAAAGTTTTTTCGAAGAGTAAGAATATTCCTACCCTCTTCGATTCGGTAATCAACCGAATCCATCAGTTTTTCAATTAGGTAAACCCCGAATCCGCCTTTCCGTTTTCCGGAAAGGTTTTCCTCGATGGACGGATCCTTAACTCTAGTTCGATCGAAACCCGTACCGGAATCGGTCAGGACGATCGTGATAGAATCCTCAGTGAAGCGTATTTTACAATCGAATTTCGGATTCCTTAGAAGGGTATCCTTATATCCGTGCATTACTATATTTGTTCCGGCTTCGTCGCAAGCAAGTAGGATATCATCGCGGAAAGCTTCGTCCAGATTGCGTACTTTGATCGTGTCGTAAATGAATTCTCTAAACACTGGAATTTGGGCGGTATTCGCGTCAAAGGTCCTATAAAATTGATAATCGTCGTTGAATTTTAAAACTAGAACGGTAAAGTCGTCGAACGGTTCTTTTGATCCGGAAAATTTGCGGATCTCCCCGTATAATTCTTCTATGATTTTTTGCGAAGAGAAGTGTCTTCGGCTACGAATTTCCTCGATCATCCGCTCCAATCCGAATTCGAACCCTTGAGCGTCCTTTTCTTCCACTGCTCCGTCCGTGTACAGTACGACGATATCTCCCGGTTTTACCCTAAAATTACCTCCTCGGTATTTTGCCGTAGGAATGACCCCCAACGGCGGACCCTGGCCTTTGATCAATTCATAAGAACCGTCCTCTTTGATCCAGACTTGATCGTTATGACCGGCGGAAGCGTATTCTACCGTGAAGATCGAAGGATTATAATGAATAAAAAAAGCGGTGACGAACATCCCGAAATGAGAATCCTCGAAAATGAGTTCATTCCCTTGGCGTAAAATTTCTTCCGGAGTCAGATCGTGATTTCTAGCCAATGTTCGAATAATCGAAGAGCTCATTGCCATGAATAGCGCTGCCGGTAAACTCTTTCCGGAAACATCGGCGACTAAGAAGGAATATTGTCCGTCGCTATACTGATAATAATCGTAAAAATCTCCGGATACGTCTTTTGCAGGAACGGAAAGGATTCCCAAATCGAAGTTGGAGAGGAATACTTTTTCCGAAGGAAGAATGTTCTGCTGAATTTTTCGAGTAATATCGATTTCCTGCTGAATCGCTTTCTTCGCAAGCATCTCATTCCTAAGTCGAAACGCCTCGAATCCTTTTGTCACCTGAGACGCCATCGTTTGCAAAAGTTTGAAATCGGAATCGCGGTAAGAAAGTTTGTCTCTGCGATCCGCGACCGTCAATGCGCCGTACGGTTCTCCGCTAGACAAGAATAATGGAACGATAATATAAGAACCTTTTAAATAAGAGCGATCTAAAGCGTGAGGAAAAGGGTGATCCAAAATATCGCGCTTCAGGACGGGTAAGCCTTCGATTATGCTCGAGTAGATCTGTGAACCTTCTATCTCGACTTCCGGAATTCGATCGATTCTTTCGGTTTGCCCGTCAAAATACGCGCAATTGATATATCCATCCTTGGTCACGCTGTATAAAAATACGCCGGAGATGGATGCATCCAATTCTCGATTTACTAATCGGATCGTTTTCCGAACCAAGCTCAAACGATTTCGGGATTGAGTCACTGCATGAGAAAGTTCGAATAAAGATTCAAGCTCGGAGACTTTCTTACGCAAGTCTCTGTTCGCTAATTCTAGATTCTGCAATAACCCGGTTTTCTGGATCGCGAGAGCGGACGTTCCCGAAAAACTTAAGAATAGTTCCAAGTCTTCGTTGTTAAACGATTCCCGATCGACCGTGTTGATCGCTTCGATGACCCCGATCACCTCGTCGTTTGCGACTAGAGGGGCCGCCATAATATTTCGCGTCGTAAATTGCGAGGCTCGATCCACCTCTTTATATACTCGATCGTCGTTTTGCGCATCGTTTATGATCATAGGTTTGCTTTCGCGCACGACCATACCCGCAATACCCTTACCGATCGGTACTTTCATCTTTGTAACGGCTTCGCTCTTTTCGCCTAAAACTGTGTGAAAATATAGATATTCCTTTGTTTCATCCAGTAATAAAACGCTGCAAGCTTCGGTCCGAAATACGGTTTTGGAGGAAAGCATAATGGCTTCCAACAGTTGAGAGAGATCCAAGGAAGAATTGATCAGCCCCGAAACTCGTATCACTTCGGTTAGCAGAAAATCGAATCTTTCGGATTGTCGTTTGGCTTGCGCGGCTTCCAACACTAATTGGGTGGTGGCTAGCAAGGATAATGTTACTAAGGATGAGTCGCCGGAGAGATAGGATTCTTTTAAGAGTCTTCCGATCGTTTTGCATGTGGTTCGCAACAATTCAAAGTCGGTCTTTGCGAATCGGTCCGCCGTTTGCATTCCTCGAAGAACCAAGACTGCATAAACCGCTCCTTTCGGAAGGGATGATCCTGTTTCATCGATTTTTAATTTACAGATAATGATTGGAGAATTGGAATGATGCTTAGCCCAGGGAGGAGTTTTACCTTTCTCGAGTAGTAGATCTTTTCCTGCTTGAGAAAATGCCCAATCTCCCGCCTCCACCAAATCCTTAGTGGCTACTCCGGAAACAAGTCTAAGTTCTCCGGGATTGATTCTGGAAAATACGGCCCCGGCTTCCGCATGAGTCAAGGTCATTGACTCACGCAAAAAGCTGTCAAAGATCGCGGAGACTCCTTCCCCTTCCTCTAAAGAGAGGGAGCCGTCGGGACGGCTGCGAAGCAGAGTCTCCTGTTTCTTAATCTGGGTCAATGGTGAAGGTTAAGATTGAAACTTAAGAGATTCTTCCCGAAGTTTCTTGTTAGCAAGTTCCAATTCTTTGATTCGATTCATTGCAGAAATGAGTTCATCTCTAGAAAGATTTGTAACGACTGAGGTTGCGTCAAACGCCTCCTTAACGTCTTTCAATTCTTGTCCGGAATATTGAATAATCGTTTCATACATTCTAATGATTTCATCAGCATTTTCTAATTCCTGTTCGTTCAGTCGCAGGACTTTTTCGTAGCCCTTGATAATGTCGTTCTGGATTTTTATTTTTTTCTTTAGTTCCTCTATGGATTCGCTCATCCACATGCTCCTAACAATTATCTATTGACAGTACGACCTCTCATGGGATCGTGGGGCCCGAGGGGACGTAGCTCAGTTGGGAGAGCGTTTGAATGGCATTCAAAAGGTCGGGGGTTCGATTCCCCTCGTCTCCATCGCCTTCCCAATTCCCCTATAACTACTTACGTTTCAGAATCACTGTCAATATCTTTTGAGACCGATGAACGATAACCATTGGAGTTTTACTAGTAAAGGAACCCCTAAAGGAGAGGAAATTCTCTGGATCAGGGATGGTTGGAATTTGTCTTTTTCATCCCGAGAGCCGAATTCACCCGACGGTTTTCATTTAACCTTTGCCGTTCCTCCTAAGAATTTCGGAACGGAGACTTTCAACGAATTATTTGCATACGTCTCCTCCAGAAAAAGAAAAGTAAATTTAGTTGCCGAAGGTTTCTCCACGAGATTTGCATGGGAACTCGCTCTTAAAAACAAGGAAGCCGTCCAATCTCTTTTTCTGCTCTTTCCGAACCCGAGTCCGGTCTCCGGATTTGCGCTACCGATTTTGGAGAAGGCCGATTGGATTCTAAAGAATCTAAGCCTTTTACCGCGATTCTTAACCGACCCGTTTTCGTTGGATAAAATTCTCTCTCAGTTCGATGAGAACGATATTTACGAATCGGAAATATCGGCGTTTTTGGGGATCCTCCTGCCAAGGACCGTCGGACAACTATCGGCTCAGGCGGAACATCTCTCTCGCTTATCAAAGCGGACTCAAATTTATCGTTGGGAAACCAGAAATCCTAGATTTTCCGAACCGGACATGCATAAGTTGAATAAAATCCTGGAGTTGTTCTGGAATAATAGTGGGCAAAAACGGTCTAAGTCTAGGATTAAGACTAAATTCTAAATTAATATGTCCATTCGTAAAATTCTTAAGATAGGTGATCCAGTACTGCGTAAATCGAGCGAACCTGTGCATCCTGACGAACTACTTACCAAAGAGTTTAAAAAGCTCATTAAAGATATGTTCGATACCATGCGGCACGCGGAGGGCGTCGGTTTAGCGGCTCCTCAAATTGGAATTCTGAAACAGATGGTTGTCGTAGGCACCGACCCAAAGGAAGATTATCCTGAAAGCTCCCGCGTTCTGGAGAGAGTGATTTTAAATCCCGAGATAACCCCCCTGACCGAATCTGTCGATGGGAATTGGGAAGGCTGCCTTTCCGTTCCTGGAATGCGAGGCTTTGTGGAAAGGCCGAACAAAATTCGAGTTACTTGGATGGACGAAAAAGGGAATCGGCATGAAGAAGTGCTGCAAGGCTACGAAGCTGTCGTTTTCCAGCATGAATGCGATCATTTGAAGGGTGTTTTGTATGTAGACCGGCTAAAAAGCACCAAACTTTTCGGTTTTAACGATTCTATGGAATTGACAGGTCCGATCCTAGACTGATTATTCGTCTTTCAAACCTGGACCGGGTTCTCCATGAAAACTATTCTAGAATATTTTCTTTCGAAGAGTATCTTCGTCAATCTTCTCACATTCCTTATCATTATGTTTGGCGGGTTGACTGCCGTTTTGATGAACCGGGAAGCGTTTCCTAATATCAATTTCGATATCGTTTCCATTTCCACTTTGTATCCGGGAGCTTCACCTCAAGAAGTGGAGAAATTGGTTACCAATCCTTTGGAAAAGGCGATCAAAGAAGTGGACGGAATTAAGGAATATAGATCCGCCTCTATCGAAGGTAGATCCGGTATCGTAGTCACTCTGGATCCTGATGCGAAAGATTCCCAGAAAGTAGTAGACGATATCAAATCCGCCATCGACCGGGTGGAGGATGTTCCGGAAGATGCGGAGGATCCGATCGTAACCGAGATTACGACGGCGAGAACTCCGGTGATCGAAGTTTCCGTCACGTTAAAAAGCGACGACGGATCGATTGAATCCGAGAAGAAACTAAAAGCCCACGCAAAAATCGTAGAACAATCCTTACTCGATATTTCCGGAGTAGCAAAAGTCGTGCGCCGCGGATGGAGAGACACCGAAATGCAGGTGGATCTGAATCCGGGCGGTTTGAATAGCCGTTATTTGACCGGTCAGGACGTAATTAGCGCATTACGAAATCGGAATGTGAATGTACCCGGCGGAAACGTAATCGGTTCCGAAAAGGAAATCATTCTTCGAACCGTGGGAGAATTCGATACCCCCGACGAAATTTCCAGAGTGCATGTTAGAGGTAACGAAATCGGATATGCGATTCGAGTTCAGGACGTGTCCAAAGTCACGGAAGGTCTAAAAGAAGCCGATTATTTGGAAAATGTGAACGGAAAAAAGACCGTCGCGTTGACGGTTCTAAAACGACAAAGCTCGGACGCGATCAAAGTCGTCGACGACGTGAAAAAGACCGTCGAGAAATTCCGCCAAAGTAATACGGAATATGAATATGCATTCGTAAACGATTTATCCAAGTATATTCGCCGTCGATTGAACGTACTCATTTCGAACGCAGGTTTCGGAATGGTTTTAGTGACGGCTTCCCTTTTCTTCTTTTTAGGCTGGAGAGTCGCTTTAATGACCGCGCTCGGAATTCCGGTTTCCTTCGGCGCTACTTTCATCTTAATGAATTATTTCGGACTGACCTTGAATTTGATTTCGATGTTCGGTTTAGTGTTGGTAGTGGGAATACTCGTCGATGACGCCATCATTATCTGCGAAAATGTGTACAGGTATATAGAAGAAGGTCTGCCTCCGTACGAAGCCACCTTAAAAGGTACTTTGGAGGTCGTTTCTCCCGTTACCGCGACGGTAACAACGACCATCGCCGCATTTGCCCCGATGTTATTCATGTCGGGAATCTTCGGAAAATTCGTGTACAGTATTCCGCTGGTCGTGATCATAGCTCTTTGTGCTTCCCTCACGGAGGCGTTCTTTATCCTTCCTAATCACTTATACGATATCAATAAGAGAAATGTTAAAACCGGAGAAATCAAAGGAGAATCGGGTTGGTTTGCGAGATTTCGTAATACGAAGTATATTCCCGTTTTAAAGTTTTCTCTCTCCCACCCTTGGTCCATGACTTTCGGTATCCTCGGACTTTTAATCGTAAGTTTCGTTATTCTTGCGAATTATCCGCGGTTTAAATTATTCCCCGGTTCGGTAGATCAGTTTTACGCAAAAATTACCGTCAAGACTGGCGCCAGTCTTTCGGAAACTTACCGCTATCTAAAAGTGATCGAAAAGGAAATCGCAAAGATTCCCCCGGAAGATTTGGAAAATTACGCCACGAGGGTCGGGATCATTCAAGCAAACCCGAACGACCCGTTTACCAAACGCGGAAAGCATTTTGGAATGACGATGGCCTATCTAACTGCCGAAGAAAATCGTAAAAAATGCCATAAGACCGACGATATCATCAGACGTTTACGGAAAAGGACTCTCTGGCTTTTGAACGATGAATCTCGTAAAATCGAAGAAGGACGGATCAAGCAAGAAGCCATTAATA
The DNA here is from genome assembly GCF_000306235.2 of Leptospira fainei serovar Hurstbridge str. BUT 6. Classification (NCBI taxonomy): domain Bacteria; kingdom Pseudomonadati; phylum Spirochaetota; class Leptospiria; order Leptospirales; family Leptospiraceae; genus Leptospira; species Leptospira fainei. The sequence continues at coordinate 75,642 of NZ_AKWZ02000002.1, read as the reverse complement.
AGAAGGACGAATGCGATGTCGATGAGCCGATCGTGATTCCCGAGGAATTTGCATCCTTACGTGGGAAGTTAGTCGCCCTTGAATACGAAAAACTTTCCGGCGGCCCTCCTGTGGGAAAACCGATTGCGATCGAAATCCGCGGAGATGAATACGATACGCTCTTGAAAATCGCGGCCGAATACAAAGAGGTTTTGGGAAAAGTGAACGGAGTTACCGATATCGCCGACGATTTTAACGAAGGAAAGGACGAGGTTCGTATTAAGGTCAGTGAATCCCTTGCCTCGACCGCCGGCGTTTCCGTAACCCGAGTCGCGCAGGCCATCAATACGGCTTTTCAAGGAACAGTCGCGACGAAGATCAAGCGTACCGACGAGGAAGTAGAAGTAAAGGTCCGTTTCCCCGAATCCTATCGTCAGTCTGTTACCAGCTTGAATCACGTATATGTTTCGAATTTGCAGGGGAAAATGATTCCCGTTTCGAGACTCGTCACCATACAAAGAAATCCGGGCTTCTCCAATATCAATCATTTGGATGGAAAACGTGTCATGACCGTTTCCGCAAATCTTGCTTCGGGTAAAAATACGAATCCAAGTAAAGCGAACTCGGAAACGAAAAAATTGGCCGACGCCCGTAAGATTCTCGAAAAGTATCCGGGATATACGGTGCGGTTCGGAGGAGAGAATAAGGATACGGACGATTCGTTTAAATCCTTGGGACTTGCTTTCGCAGCCGCCTTTCTGATTATTTATATCATACTCGCTTCCCTGTTCGGCTCCTTATTGCAGCCACTGGTCGTAGTCAGTGCGATACCGTTTTCGTTTATCGGAGTCATTCTTGCGTTCGTTTCTCACGGAGAATACTTCGGATTCTTGGCGTTTTTAGGAATCGTGGGTCTTTCAGGAGTCGTAGTTAACGACTCGATCGTTCTCGTGGATTTTGCCAACTCTCTTCGGAAAGCTAACCCGAACAAAGATATTATAGAAGTGCTTTTGGAAACCGGGAATTTACGACTCCGAGCCGTGATTTTAACTACGGTGACGACCGTTCTAGGATTACTTCCAACCGCCTACGGAATCGGAGGGTTCGATCCGTTCTTGGTTCCGATGGCTTTGGCATTCGGTTGGGGACTAGCTTTTGCGAGCTTAGTTACGTTGGTAATGGTTCCCGTCTTTTATCTTCATCTATATCGATACCAAGCTTGGTTTTCGGGTTTGTCGAATCGAATTTGGAATTCAAAACGGAATCAGCCGGTTTATTCTTTCGTTTCTTCCCCGACTCCTCAAAAGGAAAAGAAGAAGAAATAGAGCGTATTTAGAAAAGCTTCTGCGAAGTAAAGACTCTTAGATCCTGTAAACCCACGATAAGACTTCCGGACGCGGAAGTTTCGACAAAAAGAATCTTGGTTCTTGGAAGCAGATGTTCTTGGATCGGACGGAAGCGCTTCTACAACCGGTTGCTCCGGCCAGGATTTATTGATGGCATTTAAGCCGCTTTCCAGTAATGCAAAGGGTATTGTTCAAGCGACACTATCGGTTTCGAATAATGAAATCGCAGCACAGCGATTTCTCGTTTCGTCTCATCAAAGTATCGAATCATAGCGCGGGCACGCGAGGGAGAATCCGGAGGAGGCGCTCTGCTCCGGTTTAAATATTATTATAAGAAGTTTAATCTAGACCGCTTAGTCTTGCTGGTCGTTTAAAATTTCCGGAACAGTCACGAATTTATAACCTTTGTCCAACATAGCTTGGATAAAATCGGGAAGAATATAGATTAATTTTTCGGTCTGCCTTGGGGATCCTAAATGCATAAGTATGATTGCGCCGTTCATTCCATTCTTGTCCGATTGTTCCCAGCGGTACAGGAAATCCAGCATCTCTTGTTTGGTTTTATAATGCGGGTTTTGGATCAATTTCGTTTTCCCCGACGCGTCCCTTCGCGTGACGTATTTCTTATAAACGAAATCGGGAACATCGAGCGATCCTACGGAATTATTGCTCCAGAAAATATGATTTTCATATCCATAGTAAGCGTACGTATCGAGCAGAATCGGATCGACTGCTCCGTAAGGCAGGCGATAGTACTTCGTTAAGTTCGCTCCGGTCAGAGTTCGAAATTTTTCTTCAACCGCTCTCATTTCTTCGAGCAAGTCGTTCAAATCAGGAATGTCATCGTTCACGTAACTGAGCAAAGCCCGTTTTCGCAGCGAGGGTTCTCTTAAACTGCGCGGAAGATTGTAATGACTCCAAGTATGATTCCCGAAGACTACTCTCCCCTTTAAGGCCACCAATTTTTTTAAGTAATGTATATTCGTATTGGAAAAGAGCGAACCTCCTTTCTTTGCGGGATTCTCGTTCGATACGAATAATGTTACCTTAATCGGAAAGCGTGTCATAAATTCATAAAGAATTTGTAAATCTTCTCCCGTACCTAGATCGAAAGTAAGAGCAATCTCTTTAAAGTTTGTATTTCCCCGAGTGATGTTTTTACCGATTCCTTTCGTCGGTAGGGATTGATTTAAAATTTCGAGATTTTTTTCGATCTCTTCGTGTAAGTCCCCTTCGGGAACATCGTCAAGCAACGAGGATTTGAATCGCAAAACTTCCTCTTCCCTCTGCTGTTCGTCCAAGCGAAGACTTGTAATGTCTTCGGAAAGAACCGAGATGACTTTGTTCTGCTTTTCGACGGTAGTTTGGAGCGAGTCGAGCCGACGCGCCAAAGCAAAAACCGTCGTAACGGTCAAAATTAAGAAGAAAAGTCCGGACGAGGCTAATCTAATAGTACGAAATTTCCGCTCCAAAACCTCGGATTGGATTCCCGTATCTTGGATTTCCTTAATCGTTTTTGAAAGAACAGTCGACTCTTCTTCGCTAAGCATGGGTATAATATTGACCGACTAACCTAACTGACCAGACGGAGGAATTTTCCCTTTTTCCCTTGCCGAATCAAGTACTCTCTGCCTCGCGAAAGAGTAAATTTCTCGTCTCCGAGTTTCTCCTCATTGACATAAATTCCGCCGGATTTGATAATTCTTCTTCCCTCGGAAACGGACGGAACAAAATTTAACTTAGCCAGAATCCAAGCTAATTGGGGTGTTTCTGATTCGGAGAAAAATTCCTGCCCAAGCTGCGTAACTGCGATATCGTCCGGAATCGCCCTGGATTTAGGATTGTGGATCCTGTTCCACTCCTCGATCGCTTCCGAATTCTTTTCAGGGGGAGAAAACTGATCCATAATCAATTTTGCCAATTCGGTCTTCACTTCTTTCGGATGTAGGCGTCCGGATTCCATCCCGACCTTTCTTTCGGAAATTTGATCCAAAGGAAGGTCCGTTAATAAATCGTAATAATTCCACATAAGGTCGTCGGATATGGACATCAGCTTCCCGAACATATCTATCGGCTCTTCCGTAATTCCTACGTAGTTTCCGAGAGATTTGGACATTTTTTTTACGCCGTCTAGTCCCACTAATAACGGAACGGTCAAGACGCATTGAGGTTCCTTGCCGTATTCACGCTGTAAGTCGCGCCCAACGAGAAGATTGAATTTTTGATCCGTTCCTCCCAACTCTACGTCGGATTCCATTTCTACCGAGTCGTAGCCCTGTACTAACGGATATAGAAATTCGATAAGTGAAATTGACTGACCGGATTTGTATCTCTTACTAAAATCATCCCGTTCCAATAGCCGCGCGACACTGTATTTTGAGGATAGGACGAGAACGTTTTCGAAATTCATCCGAGAACACCAAGATGAGTTATAGACGATCTTAGTTTTTTCCTTATCCAACACCTTGAACACCTGGTTTTGATAGGTTTTTGAATTTTCTAAGACCTCTTCTCGCGAAAGACGTTTTCTGGTTTCGGATTTCCCTGTAGGATCTCCGATCATTGCAGTAAAATCGCCCAATAAAAAATGTACCTCATGTCCCAGCTCCTGGAAATGGCGCATTTTTCTGAGAAGGACGAAATGTCCTAAATGAAGATCGGGCGCGGTCGGATCGAAGCCCGCCTTGATTTTGAGAGTTTTTTTCTTGTTCAGCTTAGCGAGAAGTTCCTCTTCGCTAATCACATCTACGCAGCCGCGTCTGATGATTTCGATTTGTTTCTTTGCTTCCATGTAGTCCGAGTTCGTTCTTGTTTAGGAAATCTATTTGCAAATTCGCAGGCGGAAACAACCCTGTAAAGCAGGAAGACGTTACGTATGCAAAAACAAGACCGTAAAACTAGATTTCGGAAGCTTTCCGAGACCGAATTCGATGTCCTTATTTTAGGCGGAGGATCAACGGGAGCCGGGGCCGCTTTGGATGCAAGTTTAAGAGGTCTCAAAGTGGCTTTGATTGAAAAGGCCGACTTTGCTTCGGGGACTTCTTCCCGATCCACTAAACTGATTCATGGAGGAGTACGCTATTTAGCGCAATTTCATTTCAAATTGATCCATGAAGCCTTAACCGAAAGACAAAGACTTTTGGAAAATGCTCCCCATCTTGTGAAACCGTTACCGTTTGTCCTACCCACGTATAAATTCTACGAAAAACCTTACTATAGTATCGGAATGACTATGTATGATATCTTAGCTTGGAAAGGAAAACTTCCCGCTCACAAGCGCATTTCCAAAGAGGAAGTGCTGAAGGATTTTCCTTCCCTCAAGAGAGAGCATCTTGTAGGAGGCATTCTATATTATGACTCCCAATTTAACGATTCTCGCCTGAACGTTTTACTCGCGCGCTCCGCACAAATGGAAGGCGCCGTGGTGCTCAATCGCGCCGAACTAATCTCCTTCAAGAAGAAAGACGGTAAAATTATCGGAGCGAAGGTAAAGGATCGTATCTCCGAGCAGACAATCGACGTCAAAGCTAAGGTAGTCGTGAATGCAACCGGTCCTTGGGTGGATGATATTCGATTAAAGGATGATCCTAGGACATATCGCGTATTATCTCCGAGTCAAGGGATTCACTTAGTATTTAAGAAGGAAACGATTCCGTGTAATACCGCCTTAATCATCCCCAAGACTAAAGACGGGCGCGTCGTCTTTATGATTCCTTGGGAAGATCATGTCGTACTGGGGACGACCGACACACCGGTTGACGAAATATCCGAAGACCCGATGCCCCTAGAATCCGAAGTGGAATTTCTTTTAAATACCGGATCGGATTATTTGGAAAAACCCGTTTCTCGAAAGGACATCATTTCGGTTTACGCGGGCATTCGTCCTCTCATCTCTCCGGAAGGAAATCAGGACACCAAAAGTATCTCCCGCGAGGAAGTCATTCTAACTTCTCCCTCCGGTTTGATTACGATGGGGGGCGGAAAATGGTCCACTTATAGGAAGATGGCTGAGGATTTGATTGATCGAGTGATTCGAGAAGGCAATCTTTCCCCTAATAATGGTTGTAAAACGTATCATTATGATTTCCCCGGGAAGTCCGGATTTTCGGAGCAATTATATTTAGAAATCCGTAAAACGTACAAAACGTCGGAACTAACTTCCAAACGTCTGCAAAATGCATATGGCGGAGAAGTCTTTACCATTCTTGGTAAGAAGCCGACCGCGCTCGGGGCCGGTCTGGAATTCTTTAAGGAAGAAGTGGAATGGTTTATTTCCGAAGAATTTGCACTCACCGTCACGGACATAATCGCCAGACGTTTTCGGGTTCAATTTGTGGACTTAAAACTAGCGGGAAAGTTGATTCCGCCGGTCGCGCAGATTTTATCGAAATCTCTTGGTTGGAAGGAAGCGGAGAGAAAAAAACAAGAGGAGTCTGCCAGGACTCTCCTTCAGTCATTGGCGGCGACGACTACTATCGATGCGAAAGCTAGGTAAATAAAAAGGCGGAGAGCAAGTCTTCCTGCTTCCCGCCTTGATCGAAAAATATCTTTCCGAAACGTCCGGATTCAAGATTCCTAAAAAATCCACACCGGGTTAGATCGTAAAATCAGTCTATATAATCCCTGAGTTTTTTGGAGCGAGACGGGTGTCTTAGGCGACGCAATGCTTTCGCTTCGATTTGACGAATCCTTTCGCGGGTTACTTTAAACTGATAACCGACTTCCTCTAACGTTTGCGGATATCCGTCATCCAGACCAAAGCGCATACGAATGACTTTCTGTTCCCGCGCCGGTAACGTATGTAAAACCTGACGAATCTGTTCTGCGAGAATGCTGGAAGCCGCGGAATTTACCGGAGATTCCACGTCTTTGTCCTCGATGAAATCGCCTAATTCCGAATCTTCCTCGGATCCGACCGGAATTTCCAGGGAAATAGGTTCTCTTGCTACGTTTTTGACGGCCTTTACTTTTTGAACGGGCCAACCCAAACGTTCCGCGATTTCCTCGTTGGACGGATCTCGACCGAATTCTTGAACAAAAAGGCGGGTTTCTCGAATCACTTTATTTACTTGTTCGATCATGTGAACGGGAACTCGGATCGTTCTTGCTTGATCGGAAATCGCGCGCGTAATCGCCTGCCGAATCCACCAAGTCGCGTATGTGGAGAATTTATAACCTTTCTTATACTCGAACTTGTCGACCGCTTTGATTAATCCGATATTTCCTTCCTGAATTAAATCGAAGAAGTGCATACCGCGATTTGCATAGCGTTTTGCAATCGAAACGACGAGTCGAAGGTTCGCTTTAACGAGTTCTTTCTTGGCTTGAGCGATTTCGCGCTCGCCTTTGATAATTTTCTCTCCCCAGTCTTTAATTTCTTGCACGGAGGAGCCGGCTTCTTGCTCCATGCGACGGAGCTTTCTTTCGTTGTTTCGAATATCTTTAATGACTTCTCGAACTTCGTCGATGGAAACACCCATCATCTTTTCGATATCTTCGAGCTTTTCGTTCTTCTCGATAAAGCGGTTGAATGCTTTTATATCTCTGACATCGTACCCGTATTGTGCCTTAATTTTTAAGAAATGACGGTCGATCTCTTTGATACGGAAAACCATGGACTTGATTTTCTGGGAGATTTTTTGAATTTCTTTTTGGGAAACTCCGAGTTCGCGGATCGCAGTATCGATGATTCCTTTGGATACGTCGATTTTTTCCTTAAATTCTTTGAACTTCTTGGAATTCTCGGAGTATTTGCGAATTCTAGATTGCGCTTCCTGAAGAACCTTCTCTTGTTCCTGTATGACCGAGATGTTTTTGAAGAAGAGTTCCTCCAATTTCTTGGCCTCTTCCGCATTCATCGCGTACATTTTATCTACGCGAACAAGATCATAGACCTTGGTTTTTTTGCTTCGGATCTTAGGTAGAAGTTTGATAAAGTTGGCGCGAAGTATCGACGACCCTAAGATCGTTTCCTCGATAATCTTTTCGCCCTTCTCGATTTTCTTTGCCAGAAAGACTTCCGTCTCACCGGAGATCAGATTTACTTTTCCGATTTCCTTTAGATAAAGCCGGATAGGATCTTCGGAGCCGCCCGCTGCAGAGGCAGATTCTTTCTTTTTGCGCGCAGGTTTTGCGGGAACCATACTCGGATCGTCCTTTAAAACGACTGCCGAAGAAGGCTCTAAAGTTTTCCTGGTGTACTCTTCTACAATTTCGATTCCCATCTCATGCAAAAGCGTGAAGACGTCATCGATCTTTTCTGAGTTCAGGATCTTATCCGGAAGTATCTCGTTGATTTCGTCGTAGGAAATTTCGCTATTCGCCTTTCCTATCGCGATGATCTTCTGAACTTCGGGCATGCTTTGCAAATTTTCCATCATGGGGATTCCTCTATCGTATTGCCGAGCCGGCGTTGCGAATATGCTCTAAGAGCTTTTCCTTCTCGGTCTTGTAATATGCCAATTTAGTTAGTTTTTCCAGTTGGTCTAGGCTGGAATCTCGATCGAGCTCTCTCATTCTTTCGTCGATTACGAATACTTTTTGTTGTTCCAGTAAAAGTCCGAAAACTTTGGAGGCTTCTTCTAAACTCATTTCCGATTCGTCCAAAAGAAACGGTGCAATCGCTTCCTTGAATTCGTTCGGCACTTCGGAAGCTAATATAGCCGCCGGAGAAATTTCTTCCTCGCTAACATACCGGGTATATAAAAAGTCCCAAAGAAAGGCGCTTTTAGCGTCTAAGAATTCCATAGATGACAGTTCTTCCGAAAAAGAAAAAAGTGCGTTCATTCGTACAAGAAGAGCTATCAGTTTTCGCTCGCAATCTTCTGCGGGACTTGGACCGGAAATTCGCACTCCCGGTCTACCTCTATTATCGGACCCGGCAGGTGCGAACTTGGCTCCCCCGCCTTTATAATCTCGCAAAACCGCATCCATGCTAATTCCTAGTTTACGAGCCCCGAGCCCTAGGAAAAATTCTCGATCGGAATCACGGGTCAACCCGCGGAGAAAGCCGTATAGATTATCCAAAGCCTTTCTTTTTTTCTCCGGTAGGGCGCGAGAATCGGTCTTTTCCAGTAATTCATCCACTACGAATGAGGAGGCGGGATGCGACGTTTCGAGCAGCTTTTGTAATTCCTGGCGCCCGCTTTCCTTGGAAATATCGAAAGGATCTTTTCCCTCCGGAAGAAGCACTACGGAACATTCTAGTCCTTCTTTTAGACAGAGTTCGGCGGCATGAAGTGCCCCTTTTCGACCGGCAGAATCCCCGTCTAGAACTAAAAGGAAGCGATCGGCGAACTTTTTCATCGTTCGAATATGATTTTCCGTAACTGCAGTGCCCATGCACGCCACTACATTCTCGATTCCTTTCGAGACTAATCCGATCACATCCAAATATCCTTCCACTAGGATTGCGGTTCTGGATTTTTGGATGGATTCTTTTGCCTGATATAGATGGTAAAACGTTCTACCTTTGTCAAAGATCGAAGACGCGGGACTATTCACGTATTTTGCTTCTTTTCCCGATCCCAAAATCCGTCCCGAAAACGCTATAACTCTGCCGGATAGGTCCAGAACGGGGAACATGAGCCGCTCTCGGAAAAAATCATACGGTTCACGACCTTTATCGGATTCTCGAATAAGTCCGACATCTAAGGCCGCTTTGATCTCTTCTTTTGAGGAGAATACTTTAGGGATTAAATTCTGGAATCCGGGAAGCGAGAATCCTAGCTGAAAACTTTTTTGGACTTCTTCGCCTAATCCTCTCGAATTCAAATAATCTCTTGCTGCAAGACCCTGGGGAGAACGAAGATTTTCTAAGAAAAATTGCAAAGCCTTGCGATTTACTTTGTAAAGTAGTTCGGTCTTTTCTTGTTCGTCTTTCCCTTTCTCTTGGATCGGAATCCCGGAATACTCGGAAAGAATTTCCTTCGCTCTTTGAAAATCGACGCGCTCGTAGCTCATAACGAACTGGAAGATATCGCCGGAGGCTTTGCATCCGAAACAATGATAGAACTGCTTATCAGTGGAAACGTTGAATGAAGGAGATTTTTCCTGATGGAAAGGGCAAAGCCCGACCATATTTTTTCCGCGTTTTTGAAGCGGTACAAATCGACTGATATAGCTTTCGATGGGAACTTCCCTACGTACTCGGTCGATAAACTCCCTTTGGAACTGCAATGGTTGCCCGCTTAGGAGAGTTTGGATTTAACGATCGCAGAGACCTTTGATCCGTCTATGTTCAACCCTTTAAACTCGGCCATGACTCTCCCCATGACTTTGCCTATATCTTTCGGACCTGCCGGTTTTAACTCGCTCACAATTTTGTCTAAAACTGCGACAATCTGATCTTCAGAAACTTCAGGAGGAAGATAGGATTTGAGAACTTCCGCTTCGGCCTTTTCTTTATCTGCTAAGTCGGGCCGATTCGCCTTTTCATACATTTGAATTGCATCGGTTCTCTTTACATAACTTCGCTTGATTAAAACGATAATCTGCTCGTCTACTAACTCTTGAGCGCCTGTTTTCGTTAATTCGTATTGAATGTCCGCCTTAAGAAGACGGAGTGTGGACAGAAGAGGTTCTTGCTTTGACTTAATAGCCTCTTTCAGGTCGGTATTGATCTTTGCCTGTAGGGACATGTTCCTCCCCTTTTCACTGTCCGAGATCGCGTGGATGCGGTTTAACCGCGATCCTTCCGCGAGAAGAGGCGCTTTTTCTTTTCAAGCTTGCGTTTTGCAGACTCTAGTGCCTTCTTCTTTTTGATGCTTGGCTTTTCGTAGAATTCACGACGTTTAATTTCGCTCATGATTCCAGCATTAGCACAATCCCTCTTAAAACGTTTGAGGGCGGATTCGATTGATTCTCCTTCCTTTACGATGACTCCTACCATTCGGTGGAATTCCTCCTGTACGGATTTTAGGAACCGGATCTGTGGATTTCGGCCTTACTTTGGCGGGAAAACCAACCCTGAAGGACAGATTTCCCCGAGGTCCGGAAACAGGGAGTAAAAATCCCCTGATTTGCTATCTTCCTAATTTAAGGTTTCCTGTCAAGGGAATTTATCCCTAAATTTGGTTCCGGCGACTCTGGCTGTAGTTAAAATTTATAGATTGGTCAGATTGGAGGAGTATTTTTACCAATATTGGTAAAAATACTGCTTTTTTAGGTTTGAAGGGTGTTGGAGTATTTTGTAGAAGTTCCTACAATCTGCACGATCCTCGGATTCATTCGGAACGAGAATTCCGGATCGCAATTTTAGGACAAAATGGATTGTAGAAGTTCCTACAAACTATCTCAGGCGGCAAAGAAATCGGCTTTCTGTATTTTAGAAATTTCAATCGTAGCCTCGATTCCGAAGGTTCCGTTCTTAATTACGATATCCCCGTCCATTCTGCGGTTCTTATCTAGTTCGATAATAGTTCCATCTTTCAACGTGAGAATAATATCAATTCCGCGATAGTTGATATAACGTTCCAAGGTGGCTCTAAATTTTTTCGCTCTATCTTCCATCTTTATCTCCCGTACGTTCCAATTTACGGTACAAACGTTCATTTTCAGAAGAGAGTTTTTTTAATGTGATAAGATTTTTGAATGGGGGGTAAAACCGACGCTGGAACTACCCTATCAAGGGGCGAAGTAACTTTTCATATACGGGTCGAAAAGAATTCAACGGCTCGGTGATTTCGAGGAAACGAATTTCATAATCGATAATTAGATGATTCACTTGAAAAATGACTTCATCAAACCTGCTTTTTACGATATCCAATCGACAATCCGGGCAAAAGGTCAGAAAGGACCGGGAATTCAAAACGTAGAGTTTGTCGTATGGTCGCAAATGCGCCTGTATGACCGATTTTAAATCGGTTAGAATTTCACCGGATTTCTGTTCTCCCAAAAGTCGAAAATACTGGGAGAGGTCTTGGAAATAAAAATGAGTTAAAACCATCTCCGAACTCAAGGAATTCTTTACGTCTCTCAGGAACTGGTTGGTAAATTCTTCGAATACATCCGGAATCTGCGTTTTGGTTATTGGTGAATTCACGGCTTTTCTTAATATCGACCGAACGGATTTGATTTTCACCCTTTTTTTCTTTTGCAAAATGGCGGCCACCCGGTTAAAATTCCCCCTCCCGATTCAACGTTAGAGCCGATTCTTTCTCACAAATCCGGCTTGTCTTCTCAACAGGGCACGATTTCATAACCGAGTACCATTTGCTAACTACAGGAGATTCCCGTGACGACCGCACATCCGACCCAATTGATGAGTCTTTCCCAGTATTTGATTGAGGAACAATTGAAGCTTCCCCAAGCGACGGGAGATTTTACGGCTCTCATGAGTCACTTGGTTTACGCAGCAAAAATCGTTTCTAGGGAAGTCCGAAAGGCGGGGTTGCTCGATAACATATTGGGTTCGACCGACCAAACGAACGTACAGGGCGAAACGGTCATGAAGCTGGACGAATATGCGGATAAAATCTTTACCCATACTCTCACTCGTTGCGGTCACCTTTGTGCAATGGGAAGCGAGGAGCAGGAAAATATCATTCCGATTCCGTCCGGTTATAAGATTGGAAAATATACCATTGCGATCGATCCCCTGGATGGCTCTTCCAATATAGATGCTAACGTATCGATCGGTACGATATTCTCCGTTCATTTACGGACCTCGCCTCAAGGAACGCCGGGAACCAAGGAAGATTTACTTCAAAAAGGGGCAAAACAAAGAGCCGCAGGATACATCGTTTACGGATCTTCGACTATGCTAGTCTTGTCCGTCGGCAAAGGAGTTTCCGGATTTACTTTGGATCCTTCCTGCGGCGAATTCATACTTTCTCATCCGGAAATGAAGATGCCTGAATCCGGCGGAATCTATTCCATAAACGAAGGGAATTATAATTACTGGTCGGACGAAGTAAAAAATTATATTCGAGATATTAAATCCATCGAAGGCGGACGCAAACCTCAATCCGCTCGTTATATAGGATCTCTTGTTGCGGATTTTCATAGAAATTTACTGAAAGGCGGAATCTTCCTGTATCCAAACGATACCAAATCTCCGAAATATCCGAAGGGAAAACTGCGATTGCTATACGAAGTCGCGCCGATGGCGTTGATCGCCGAGCAAGCAGGAGGAGTTGCCGTTACGGTAGAAGGGCAAAGAATTTTGGACTTACAACCGTCCGAACTTCACGAAAGAACTACATTTATCGTGGGTTCAAAAAAAGAAGTGGAGCATTTCCTTACTTTTATCAAAAAATAGTCAGGAAGAATTCCGAATTTGATGTGATGCCGGTCGAGACTTCCTCGTTCCTCCGATTCGATTTCATTTTAATGCATTATTGGAAATCGAATCGGTAAAGTCTCTGATTACTAGGATGTAGGCAAGGTCTAATTCCCCTTCCACTATGACGAATTTATTTACCGTCAACACTTCCGTCATAACTCTATCTTTCGAGACTATAAAACCATGCGAAGGAATGTCTCTGTTAGATTCCGTTTTTAGCAAAGTCTCTATATCCGCATCTTTAGAAGGAGAAGAAGCCAAGATTCTGACTACTTCTTTGAGCGGGCGTCCGGACGCTTCCGGCTCACTCCAGCCGGTCAACTTTTGCGCGGCTCCGTTAATAAAGCAAATATTTCCCGACCGATTGACCGCAACGATACCTTCTTGCAAATTATAGAGTGTCGCCGATACAAGACGATCCTCTTCTAAAAATCCTTTTTCAATCTTATGCCTGTATAAAGTAAGCTCTATCGCAATTTGAAGTTCCCTACTTTGAAAAGGTTTTAGAATGTAACCGTCGGGTCCGGTTGCCTTCGCCCTAGATAGCGTTTGTGCGTCGGAAGAAGCGGTTAAGTAAATGATAGGTACGTCCGAAAATTTATGAATTTGTTCCGCCGCCTGGACTCCGTCTATGAATCCGTTGGATAGAATTATATCCATAAGAATCAAATCTAAATCGGTATTTTCAGCTTTTGTAACTGCCTCCTCTCCCGTATAGACGATAAAGGGAGCCGGGTAACCCATTCTTAAAATTCTGTGCTTGATATCTTGAGCGACGAGTCCTTCGTCTTCAACGATGAGTATTTTTGCCGTTCCCAAACTGCGCCTTCCTTTCCGGTTGTTACTAAAATCATGACTCGATCAGTAGGTTCTGCAGACTTCCATATCAACAATACCTTTAATATTTTCTGAAATACAGCTGAATAAGAGATAGCCTTCCTTTCTTTTCTTCTTCAATGCGTGATTACTCAATGCGGCCTCAATTAGAACTTGAAGTCCTCTGATTCGAAACGGTTTCAATACGTAAGCGTACGGTTTTGTCGCAATAGTTCGCAAAACTGACGATGAGTCCGCGTATGCGGTCAGAAAAATAACAGGAACGTCTATTTTCCCTCCGAATGCCATTGCAGTCTCGACGCCGTCGAGTACACCCGAAGAAAACATAATATCCATTAATAATAGATCGGGAGGAGCTTCGATTACCCTACGAATCGCTTCTTCTCCGTTACGGGCTATACTTATATGGGAATATCCTGCTTGAATTAGGCGGCTTCGGATGTCTTTCGCGACTATACTTTCATCTTCTACAACTAGAATTCTGGCTAAATTCGTACTCATCTCTTTACCCGACTCCGATCTTTAAACGCTAGCGTAAATTTCGTCCCAAACTCTCGATTCAAATGCAATTGCCCGTCTATCTGCTCGGCAAGCGTACTTACTAATTGTAAGCCTAAAGAATCGGCTTGTCTATAATCAAAATTATCCGGAAATCCGATACCGTCGTCCTCGACCGTTAAAATGTATTCATCTTCGAGATTTTTTATGGAAACCGAGACTTTACCTTCCTCTCTACCTCGGAAGCCGTACTTCAGGGAATTTGTTACTAGCTCGGTTACGATTAAGCCGCAATGTATAGCCGAATCCAATCCGAATGTTACCGGATCGGCATCAATTTCGAAACTGATTTTAGAATCTATCCGGTAAGTTCTGAATAAATTGGTCACTAAATTACTTAAGTATTCCTTAAAATCCATCTTAGCCAAATCTTCGTTTTGGTACAACAGTTCATGAATGAGCGCGATTGATCTGATTCTGGATTGAGAGTCTTCGAACATCTCCAACGATTTCTGATCCTTAATGTAGTTTCCCTGCAAACTTAATATGCTTGATACGATTTGAAGATTATTCTTTACCCGATGATGTATTTCGCGAAGAAGCACTTCCTTCTCTCGCAAGGAATTTCGCAGGGCTTCCTCTGCCCGTCTTCTTTCTAAATTTTCCGTCATTAGTTCGCCATTGACTCGATGTAACTCGGCCGTACGTTCTTTGACTCGAACCTCGAGCTCATCATGGCTTTGTCGAAGCAACTCCTCTTGCAGGATTAGAATTTTATTTTTTTTGAATAGGTCGACAAATACGGAGACTTTCGATTTTAGTATTTCCGGGGCGATCGGTTTAATTAAAAAATCGACCGCTCCTAGCGAATATCCCTTGAACATGACAGTATCACTGTTACTGTAAGCGGTCAGAAAAATGATCGGGATTTGCGCGCATTTTTCACGTTGGCGTATCAACGAAGCGACTTCGAATCCGTCCATTTCGGGCATTCGGACATCCATGAATATTAAAGCGAAATCTTCGGGATCAAGGAGTAATTTTAAGGCTTCCTGCCCCGAATATGCCTTAACTATATTCAATTCCGGATCGGCAAGAATGTATTCCATAACCCGTATGTTTTCGGGATTATCGTCAACGATGAGGATATTTACTTTAAATTTTAAATCCATATTCATCTGCCCAACAGGACCCGAAGTAGTGAAAGTAACTGATCTACACTTACCGGTTTTGTAATGTAATCGGTAGCCCCCGCGTCGATGCACTTTTCTCGATCCCCTTTCATAGCTTTAGCCGTTAGGGCTACGATCGGAAGGTCGACGAAATTCTCGTCCGCTCTAATGCATCTCATAGCTTCGTAACCGTCCATATCCGGCATCATCACGTCCATTAGCACGACTTCGACGTCTTCGGTTTTTTTTAGAAGCTCGATACCGTCTCGGGCGTTCTCCGCATGTTCAATTTTCATTTTATGCTGCTCGAGAACGCTGGTTAGCGCAAAAATATTCCGCACATCGTCATCTACGATGAGCACTTTGCGGCCCTTCAGCGCCTGGTCGTTATGTAAAGTCTCCTTAATCAATTTTTGATGTAAAGACGTTAGATTCTCGAAAGGTTGATGCAGGAATATCGATATTTCTTCCGCGGCTAAAGCCGGCGACTCCACTTCTTTAAGTATAAATCTATTCTTTAAATTTTGAATTTCAAGGTCCTGAGCTTGGCTAAGTTCGGAATCAACGTTAAGAACGATCGGAATAATTTCCTTCCCTAAGTGACTGATTTCATGTGCAAAATCAAAGAAAGGGATATCCGGCAGTTTAAATGAGCAGTAAATACAGTCAAAAGAACCCTGCATTAAGAAGTCTAACGCTTCGCGGCCGCTTCCCGCCGTTTCGATACTCAAATCCTGTTCGCCCAACAATTCGTGAAGTTCTATTAATCTTTCTTCGCTTTCATCGATAATCAGGAGAGATCTCGAGGTTTTATTTTTAAAATTCGAGAATTTATCAAAGACTTCCTGAATTGAATTCGGTTCGATCGCCTTGGTTATGTGTGACAGAGCGCCCATTCGAAGACTTCTTCTCCATTCATCTTGTTCGGAAATTATCTGCACCGGAATGTGTCTGAATTTCGGATCTTTTTTTAACCAATTAAGGATGAGCCAACCGTTCATGTCGGGCAATCGATGATCTAACAATACCGCTTGAACGGAAAAATCCTTGAGAAGGGAAAAGCTGGTCTTACCGTCCAATGCGACTAGACCTTTGAATCCGTTCTTTCGGGCCATTTCCAAAAGGAGTATAGCGAAAGCTTCCTCTTCTTCGATGATTAGGATCGTTTCCCCTGAAAGGCTAGAACGATCGTCTTCAACCAAACGCCTCGGCACTCTGACGGAACTTTTAGGGAACGATTCATTTAGAATTAACGGATTTATTCGATCGCTGATTCCGTTCGACTGAATCCATTCTGGCGACTCTCCTGCGGTTTGCGCTTCATCCGTCGGTATGTATTCGATCGGAAGATAGAGTGTGAATGTGCTACCCGTATTCGATTGACTTGTGAGTCTAAGTTCTCCTCCTAATAATCTAGTTATCTCCTTGCTGATGGATAATCCTAGACCTGTGCCGCCATATTTCCGACTCGTGCTTCCATCAGCTTGGCGGAAAGCTTCGAAAATCAAAGTTTGCTTTTCCGGAGGGATACCTATTCCAGTATCGATGACGGAGAAGGCTATCACCGAGTTCGATTGATTCAGAATTTGGTGATCGCTACTCCAGCCCGATTTGACGGGGGCGATGACCAAACGTACTCCTCCCTTATGCGTGAACTTAAACGCATTAGAGAGTAGATTTCGCAAGATTTGCTGTAACCTTTGCAGGTCCGTTGTCATTCTTGCCGGAAGATCGATATTTAAATCTACTTTGAATTCGAGTTCCTTATTTCTGGCGGTCTCTCTAAAAGACCTTTCAAGGTAATCCGCGAATTCTTGAAATGAGACTGAATCCAGATCGACCGTCATTTTGCCGGATTCTATTTTTGATAGATCCAATATATCATTGATCAGCTGCAGTAGGTCGTTTCCGGAACTGTGAATCGTGCGCGCATAGTCGATCTGCTTAATCGAGAGGTTATTATTTTCGTTATCGTACAATAATCTAGATAAGATCAACATATTGTTAAGCGGCGTCCTTAATTCGTGCGACATATTGGCAAGAAACTCCGATTTGTATCGGGATGTTAAAGCGAGTTGTCTGGCCTTCTCTTCGAGAGAATGTCTTGCCTGCTCTACTTCCATATTTTTTCGTTCGACTTCATTATTTTTTCTAGCTAGAAGTCTAGCTTTCTCTTCCAGTTCGTCGTTTTTATCCTGCAATTCCTCCCTCTGTTCTTTAAGCAGATCCTCCGATGCTTGTAGAGACTTGGCTTGCTCTTCCAATCGTTCGTTCGTTTTAGTCAGCTCTTCCTGACGTCCTTGGAGTTCCTCCGTTAGAGTTTGCGATTGTATTAGAAGTTCTTCAGTTCTCATACTAGCCGCGATCGTATTTAAAACGATTCCGATGCTTTCAGTTAGCTGATCCAAAAAGTTTAAATGAATCGGTGTAAAACTCGGAAACGAGGCCAATTCAATGATAGCCTTGACTTCTCCTTCGAATAAAACCGGGAGCACGACGATATTCAGAGGAGCGGATTCCCCTAACGCCGAGCTGATCTTAATGTAATCATCCGGAACTTGAGTTAACAGAATTCTTTTTCTTTCCAAATAGCATTGGCCTACCAATCCTTCACCTGGGTTAAAGCGATTCGAGATATCCTTGCGTTCTTTGTATGCGTAACTTACTAGGAGTTTCAAGGAGGCTTCTTCCTCTGCGTTTTCGGTAATAAAAAAAGCTCCGTGTTGCGCGGAAACAAGAGGAGCGAGTTCCGACAAAATCAACTTACTTACGTTTACGAGGTTCCTTTGCCCTTGCAATAATCTCGTAAATTTCGCAAGATTCGTTTTGAGCCAGTCCTGCTCGGTATTGATTCTAGTAGTTTCTCTGAGATTTCGAATCATCTCGTTAATATTATCCGAAAGAGCTGCAACTTCTCCAGCGGCCTTCACCATCACTGTTCGGGATAAGTCGCCTTTCGTCACACCTGTGGCGACCTCGGCGATAGCTCGAACCTGTGTGGTAAGGTTACTTGCCAATTGATTCACGTTGTCCGTTAGATCTCTCCATAATCCCGCCGCTCCCGGAACACTTGCTTGGCCACCTAATTTACCTTCGATTCCCACTTCTCTTGCGACTGTCGTGACCTGATCTCCGAATAAACCTAAAGTATCGATCATATCGTTGATCGTATCGGAGAGTTCGGCAATTTCTCCCTTCGCTTCTAAATATAATTTTTTCTTTAAGTCTCCGTTAGCTACTGAGGTAACCACCTTGGCGATACCTCGGACTTGGGTCGTAAGATTATTCGCCATAAAATTCACGCTATCCGTGAGGTCCTTCCAGGTTCCGGCAACTCCTCGAACATCCGCTTGTCCTCCGAGCTTTCCTTCCGTTCCCACTTCTCTTGCCACCCGGGTCACCTCGGAGGCAAACGAATTCAATTGGTCCACCATCGTGTTGATGGTGTCTTTAAGTTCTAGAATCTCACCCTTTACATCCACTGTGATCTTCTTGGAAAGATCTCCTCGAGCCACTGCAGTCGTAACTTCCGCAATATTCCTTACTTGTCCGGTTAGGTTGGAAGCCATGGAGTTCACACTGTCGGTGAGGTCCTTCCAAGTTCCGGCGACTCCTCGAACGTCAGCCTGTCCTCCAAGCTTTCCTTCCGTTCCCACTTCTCGTGCCACCCGGGTCACCTCGGATGCAAACGAATTCAATTGGTCCACCATCGTGTTGATGGTGTCTTTGAGTTCTAGAATCTCACCCTTTACATCCACGGTGATCTTCTTGGATAAGTCACCGGTTGCCACTGCAGTCGTAACTTCCGCAATATTCCTTACTTGTCCGGTAAGGTTAGAAGCCATGGAGTTCACACTGTCGGTGAGGTCCTTCCAGGTTCCGGCGACTCCTCGAACGTCCGCTTGTCCTCCAAGCTTTCCTTCCGTTCCCACTTCTCGTGCCACCCGGGTCACCTCGGAGGCGAATGAGTTCAATTGATCCACCATCGTGTTGATGGTATCTTTAAGTTCTAGAATCTCACCCTTTACATCCACTGTGATCTTCTTAGAAAGATCTCCTCGAGCCACTGCAGTTGTAACTTCTGCAATATTCCTTACCTGTCCGGTAAGGTTGGAAGCCATGGAGTTCACGCTATCCGTGAGGTCCTTCCAAGTTCCGGCAACTCCTCGAACGTCAGCTTGTCCTCCAAGCTTTCCTTCCGTTCCCACTTCTCTTGCCACCCGGGTCACCTCGGATGCGAACGAATTCAATTGATCCACCATCGTGTTGATCGTGTTTTTGAGTTCTAGAATCTCACCTTTTACATCCACGGTGATCTTCTTGGATAAGTCACCTGTTGCAACTGCCTTGGTTACTTCAGCGATATCTCGAACTTGTCCGGTTAGATTGGAAGCCATGGAGTTCACACTATCGGTTAGGTCCTTCCAGGTTCCGGCTACTCCTCGAACATCCGCCTGCCCTCCAAGCTTTCCTTCCGTTCCCACTTCCCGAGCCACCCTGGTCACCTCGGATGCGAATGAATTCAATTGATCCACCATCGTGTTTACGATTTTAGCGGTGCGTAGAAATTCTCCTTTTAACGGGCGTCCTTCGATTTCTAAGGACATATTGCGGGAAAGGTCGCCGCCGGCGACCGCTCCGATTACGCGCATTACTTCAGTATTCGGTTGTACTAAATTGCCTATGAGAGAGTTAACGGAATTCATGCAGGCCGCCCAGGAACCGCCTGTAGCTACGGCGCTGATACGATGTGAAATTTTTCCTTCCTGGCCGACCTCGTTACTGATTCGCTCGAATTCCTTTACCATCCGATCATTTTGATCTATAATTTCATTAAGAATGTCTGATACTTTACCTGCGATACCGATTTGATCCAGAGGCATTCGTCGTGAAAGATCGCCCCTTTTTAAAGCCGACAAAACTTCTAATAATTGTTTTAAGTCGAGAGTGTCTCTAACGGGAATTTCAGTCGTTTTCGTGGAAACCATAGCCTTCACCCCGGTGCTAAAGATGCGAAAAATATTTCAGAAAGTAATAATTATGCAACGGAAATGGAAGAGTAACAACAAAAATTGATATTTAAATTCATCGTATTATTATAGTTAAACGGCGATAGTATTTGTCGCTAAAAATGTGACAACGTAAATGGAGTCTATATGACCCGATTTTCGAATCAAATCAGCATGGAATTTGAACGATTTTGAGAGGATTACCTATTCAAGTAGCTGCTGATCGAAAGCGTAGCGAACTAATTCCTGCGTAGATTTTAAATTCATTTTATATAAAATTCGAGATCGATATGTGTTGATTGTATTTACACTCAAACCTAAATCCTGCGAGATACTTCGAACGTTTCTACCTTTTGCCAATAGTAGAAGAATCTGAAATTCGCGCTCTGAAAGAATCTCGTGGGATAAGCGATCTGCAGGGTTGGATAGTTCTCTGACTAGTACCTCCGCGGCTTCCGGACTTACATAACGTTGGCCGGACGCAATTCTTCGAATTGCGTTGATTAATTCGTCTCCGGCGCTGCCTTTCGTTATATAGCCGGCCGCCCCGGATTTCAAGGCCCGAACTGCAAATCGCTCTTCGGGATACATGCTTAAGACTAGAATTTGCATATCCGGACAGGACTTATGAACGTATTTAACAGTCTCTAAACCGTTCATAAGCGGCATATTCAGGTCGAGTATAAGTATATCGGCGGAACGATCGGTGAGAAACTCAAGGACCTGCTTTCCGTTTTCGGCTTCGTATACTACGTTAATATCCTGTTCTCCGACCAGAATTTTTTTAAGGCCTTCTCTTATTAGTACGTGATCGTCAGCGAGTATTGTATCAATCATAACGGTACCGTATTCGATGTTTCTTCTCGGGGAATTCTTACTGCCACTTTAGTGCCTCTGGAATTATTATTTTCGATCGATAACTCTCCGCCTAAAATCGCGGCTCTTTCTCTCATTCCAATCAAACCTAAGGATTTAGAATTTGAAATCTCATCGGAAGGAATTCCGACCCCATTATCACTGACGGATAATAGTAAGTTAGATCCGTCTTCGCTTAAAGAAACGTCTACAATAGTTGCCTGAGAATGCCTGATCACATTGGTAAGCGTTTCTTGGAATATTCTGAAGATAGCCGTCGCACTCTCCGCACCGATGCTCAGCGGGGCATCAACATTAATGGAGATATTACAGATAATTCCCGATCGTTTTTGAAAGTCCTTCGCATACCATTCCAGTCCTTCCAATAAACCGAGATCGTCCAAGATTAAGGGTCGAAGTTCTGTGGCGATTCGTTGCACGGATTGAATGGCAGAATCCGCAATTTTGCTCATAGAATTTATTTCATTTATCAATTTTTCTTCGTCATGTACGATCTCCTTCTTCTTTTTACGCAATAAGGAAAGATCGATTTTCAAGACTGTTAAAAGTTGTCCTAACTCATCGTGAATTTCACGGGCGATCCGAACCCTTTCCTCCTCCCTTACTCGTTGCAAACGGGCTGCCAACGCCCGTAATTCTTCCCTAGAATTACGTAGGTAACTCTCCGCGTACGTTCTCTCAAACACTCGTCCGATTTGGGAACCGATATGCCTTAAGGCTTCCAAGAAGGAAGGCTCCGGGGCTTCCGGACCGGAAAAAAATTCCAAAACACCTACGATCGTTTCTCGAACAAATAGCGGGATAGAACAACAGAAGGAAATGCCCGCCTTTTGCGCCAATTCATACTGTAACACCGTGAATTCGGCTCGAATATCCTCCATCCATATCAGCTTTCTTTCTCGCATGACTCTCATTGCTACGCTCGACGCAGTAGAATGAACTTGCTTTTCCAATTCTAACTTCAATGTTTTGAGCGCTGTTTCTTCCTCTACATACCAGATCGATGCTAACTCAAGCAATTCCGTCTCGGAGGACCACAAATAGACTCGACCTAACTTCCAGCCTGATATAAGGCAAATTCTATCTAAAGCAAATTGAAGAAGCGATTCGACACCATCCGCTTCGTTTGCCGCGGTCGAGATTTGTTGAAGAAGGTTTAAAATAGATATCTTCCAGAGAAGTTGCTCCCTATTTTCCGAATCCGATTTTTCAGCTTCGTCTTCCGATGCTAAGGATAGAGTTCGGGAAATAATCGGGCCTAGCGGAAGATCCCGTTCCTGAAACGATTGACCGTAAGGCAATATCGCTCGCTTAGATAAAAAATTATTTTTGTAAATAGGTGAAGTAGCATCTTCAAAAATCGCAAAATAGAAATCGCAATCCGAAGAACTCTGCCAAATAGAAACGAGTCTGGAGGATAAATTCGTTTCCGCATTTTTTGAACGTATAACGGCAAGAAAAGTTAATGCCAAGAAATCATTCTGCCCGCTCCACCCCGGCAGAATTTGAACAAGAGTCTTGAATTCTGTCCCTTCTCCAAGATTTTGGAATATTCTTTCTGCCGATTTATTCCATTTAAGAATATTCCAAGAGCGATCTAAAAGCAATAGTGGGGCTTCGATGCTGTTTTCAAAAAGATTCCACTCTTCTAAAATTAAGCTTCGATCATATTCTATATTTAACTGGTTCGGCACGGCATTGATTATCTCTTTTAAATAGGATCTTTCAATTCGTTTTTCCCGCCAGACTATGCGTCATTGAAAAAAAGGTAATATTTTAAAAAGCATGGTGCATAAACTCAACCGGTTCTTTCCAGTTTGCATGGGTAAAAATTACGAAAGTTTGGTTTTCCTTATATTCGAACCGAAACTTAACTTCGGTGTCCAGCCATTTCCCCGGTCCTTGAATGCATTTCCATTTTACGGATTCGTAAGGTTGCAACTCGATTACTTTCATATTGGCAAATCCGAAGAGAATCGTAGAATTTGACTCTGCATCTCCCTTCGTATCTGTCACCCACCAGCGACGTAATCCATTTATGCTAGTAATGCCTTCGAAGACCTTTTGAATGGGAGAATCGATTCCTACTCGATGAAGAATGTCCGGCATGGTTTTGCCTTCCTGAATGAAAACGAATCCGCGAATCTAAAGGGCAATCGAGGTCAAATGAAATGCATAGTTCCTTTCGGTTGGATATGTTAGGTAAATAAAATCGATAACACTGAATATATTCTTGCCTGATCCGATCGGTTGCCGTACTTCTTGAGCGTTCGATTTTTGTCTTCTGGGGAGTTTTGTGAGGAGTTTTCTGGATATATCAATACGCTTAACAATTGTATTTATAGGACTATTCGCCTGGGAAATTTCTTCCCAATCTTTAAAAAAGCTCGAAAGCTACAAAGTGCAAAATCGAGCGGATTCCTTTTTGAAATTGGATGCAAATCGCTATGTTCTAGTAGGACAGAAAAATGAAAATTGGGAATCGTTAGAGAAACATACGGTGACGTTCCTTATATTCGATATGCTGGAAAGAAAAATCATGGATATGTCTCCGCCGATCGCTGAATTTGCGGCAAACAATTCGGATATTTTTATAGAATCTGCACCTATTAGAACTTTTTCCAATGGCAGATCGTTCGTTCAATTCAATACGAATCTCGCTTTTTTCGATGGAAAGAAAGGCGGCCTGCTTCTTAAAAATAGGAGCAAACCGGGACAATCGAAAACGATTGAAAGAACGATTTACTTGGATTGGGACGTAAGTTCGAATAAAATAAACTGGAGTAAAACCGTATCCGAGTTGGATCAGTTCGAAAATTTGGAAATCAAAGTCGGTCCGAATTCGGTCGAATCCAAATCCATACTCAGAAATCTCATGATTTCAATCGGAATAGACTCGAAGAATGGAATCTATTATTATCGAATCGAGAAGAATAAGGACAATATGGGTTGGCCGTCTTCGATCTCAATCATGAGTTTTTTGATCGATTCTAAAAAAATCGAAGAAGTTGCGTCCTTCTCTCTTGAAAAGATCGCCGGCGGCAATAATATCTATTTCGAACCGGTAGTTACGGCAAGTTCCGGTTTCAGCAAGTTAGCTATTTTAGAATATTCTGAATTAGTTTGGAAGAAACTCGTAAAGGGGCATGTATTGGACTTGAAAAGCGGAAAAATATCGGACTTCCCGATTCCGGTTTCTCCGTACGGCGTAGCGTTCGATCCGACGAATCAGAATCTTTTGATTTTAAGTAACGAAACGGGCAAGTTGGTAAAGACGAATTTATCTTCCCTAGAACAGGAAACGTACGATTCGATCAGAGGTGCCAGAAATTTAATTTTTTCAAATACCGGAAGATTCGTATTTGTTTTCGTTCACGGTGGATCGGTGGAAGTTCGGTCCTGGCCATCCCTAAAAAGCCTAAAAAAGATACCGGTTTCCTCATTACAAACAGGTCAGTCGGCGTGGGAGCCGGGCGGTTCCGTTTTCAGCACCGATGGAAACTTCGCTACGATTCCTGAAAGCGATGCGGTATCTCAGTTGGGAAAATCCGGTTTTTATCTCTTTTCCATCAACGAATGATCCGCATTCGTTGATTAAAACTGGAACCTCGGGGTTTGGGATACCGGTTGTGAAATAAAAATTTGACTTTAATCGGATAATTGTGTCACTCGTATGTTTTTAACGATTGCCTTGCAAGATACCCGTTCATATTGAATTTTTAACTTTTGTAACATGTGTATTCGCTTAATAAGCGGGTTGACTAAGAGTATATTCTTTCTAGGATGATTGCGGGCCGATCGATCCAAACCAACGATGCGCATTCTCTATATCTTTCTGCTACTATTCTCAATTTGTGTAGGATGTAAGGCGAGTTCTAATTCGTCGGTCGAATCAAAGGATTCGAAAATCGAATCCGGTATTTTGGATTTGCGAGCGGCAAATCCGGAATCATCCCCTCTACTTTTGAACGGCTCCTGGGAATTTTACTGGAAACAATTGATCCCCTCATTCTATCGAAATCCGATCCCTGCGGAATATTTTCCGATGCCGGGCTTCTGGAACGAGAAAAGCGTCGGTCAACAAACCTTAGACTCCAGTGGGTACGCAAGCTATCGTCTAAAACTAATTCTGCCGGAAGAGCGTTCATTATATGCGATTTCTGTAATAGATTTGGAGTCGGCATATACCCTCTACGTAAATGGAAAGATCGTCGGAAAAAATGGAATCGTAGGAACTTCTCGTGAAAAGGAACTTCCCGAATGGCGTCCTGCAGTCTACCCGTTCGAGACTTCCGGTGAAACGGAATTACTTCTTCACGTTTCCAATTTCCATCATCGTTTGGGAGGTGTCTGGCAAGGGTTATCGTTCGGAAAGGCCGACTCCCTCTTATCGGATCAACGCAACTCGATCGCTTTGGAGCTCTTCGTTGCCGGTTCGATCTTTATGATCGGAGTCTATCATTGTTTGATTTTTTTTGTTCGGCGACGGGAATTGACTTTTTTGCAATTGGGTCTTTTTTGTTTTATAATGGCCGTTCGAAGCCTAGTAACGGGACAGCGCTATATTTTGCAGCTTGTTCCCGATTTATCATGGGAATCGTTAGTGAGACTAGACTATTTAACGGTTTATGTCGGAGCTCCTGTCTTACACTGGTATTTGTTCACTCTTTTCAAAAAATATTATAATCGATATGTGTTCGGAGTTTTTGCCTCTATTTCGGGATTTTTCAGTGCACTTGTCTTATTTTCAGATCCGCTCATATTTACCAAATTCGCTTCTATTTATCATTTGGTACTTTTTAGCTGTTCGATCTATTTTCTTTACATTAATTTCATAGCTATTCTCCGGAAAGAAACGGGCGCCGCTGTTCTTTGGTTAGGTTGGATAGCTTCCACTCTTGCAAATTTAAACGATGTGCTCTATACATCGTCTATAATTCGTTCGGGATATTTTTCGGCTATAGGACTACATATTTTTTTACTGACTCACTCGTATTACCTCGCCGTTCGTTACGCTAATACTTTCAATTTAAGCGAAAGACTCGCGCTAAGAATGGAAAGTCTATTAATGATCACTCGAAATTTGAACCGATCAAATAGTAGAGAAACCGCAATATGGACGGCGTTCTCGGGAATTCTCGAAGCGTTCAACATAAAGAGCGGATATTGCGTATTTCTTTCCCAGCCGGATTCGGAGAAATTTATTCGATTACTTCCAGACTCGAATTCATTACCGGAGGCCGCTTTATCTGATTTCAACGAGGAACTCGGCTCATTATCCGAATTAGAACTTCTCGGAACTCGACTGCGTCTTCCTGTGCTTAGAGGTAATGAAATTCTTTGCGTTTTAGAATGTGAAGGAATTAAGGTCCAAGACCTTGAAAGGGAAAAGCTGTACATTACCGGCGTTTGCGAATCGCTAGGCGTTGTCTTGGAGAATATCGATAAGATTAGAGCGGAGGCTCTCGCAACCGTCGGCCAGGCCGCGTCGGAAATCGTTCACGACATCAATCATCATTGTCAGGTTATCGGAATCCAAGTCCGCACCGCTTTACAAGAACCCGAGTCCGCCGGAGTGATTCTAGAGCAGATCGAAAGAGAGGCCGCATACATGAGAAATATGGCCTTGGACATTCTGGATTTTGCGAGGGAGCGAATTATAGTTCGTTTGGAAACGCACGCCTTATCGGAGATAGCAAAACGCATCGAGACCGATCTTTCGGATCAATTGAAAGACATACCGATAGAATATAAAGTCGTCTTACGAGAACAAGGTTTCGTTCGTATGGACGTGGACAGATTTCGTAGAGTCGTCCTAAATCTGACTCGGAATGCCGCCGCCGCAATGCAATCTGGAGGATCCTTTCAAGTCGTCATAGATCGCGAAGATAATCGACTCTATTTTATTTTTCAGGATAATGGGCCGGGTATAAAACCCGAATTGCGAAGCAAATTGTTCCAACCTTTCGGACTTATCGGTGGAGATCAAAAAGGTTCCGGGTTAGGCTTGGCGGTGGTAAGACGGATCGTACTCGCTCATGGAGGAGAAATTCATTTTCATTCCGAATTGGGAAAAGGAAGTCGTTTTACGATCGAGTTACCCTCGCACGTTTGATTTCAATCGGAATATTTTCTGATAGTTTTAGTTCTATTAACAATTGACCGGTCGAATAGGACGAATACCTTTAGTGGAAGGAATTGTTGGGATTGAAGCGTAGTTTATTTTTTGTCGACGATCATCCGCTTGTGCTTGCCGGCCTCGAGAATGCGCTGATCGGAGTCGATGATCTTAGAATTGACGGAGTAGCTCGTTCTAGAAACCAAGCGAAACATAGATTGCGTATAGACCCTCTTCCGGATTTGACTCTTCTCGATATTCAACTTCCGGACGGATCCGTATTTGCTCTGTTAGAGGAACTTCAAACGGAGCGTAGAAGTTTTCCATTCGCAATCCTAACTTCTTCTCGTGACTGGGATCATTTACGCCGCGCCGGACAATTGGGCGCTCGCGGCTATTTATTAAAAGATTCCGAGCCGCTGGAAATATTATCAGCGGTCAGAAAAATGATTTCCGGGGAAAGATTATTTCCGGATTTCCCGGTGGGTGTCCAGGTCTTACCGGAAGAACTCATCCTCTCTTTCCATAAATTGACGGAAAGGGAAAAGGAACTCCTACGATATATATCTAAAGGTTTTATGAATCGTGAGATCGCGGAGATGCTAGGAATCAGCTTACGAACCGTTGAAGCACATCGTGCGAACGCCGCTGAAAAACTAGGAGTCAAAGGAAGCATGCAATTCTCGACAATTCTCGTGCAACTTAGAGATCTTCTAGATTCGTAAAAAATGGGAAGTTCTATAAATTTTTGATTAATTGTAAGTAAATCACGTAAGAGTATTTGCATCGATGTGGTTTCTACGAATTGTCAATCTTATCGCTTGAGTCTATTCTAAATGGCATCAACTCACTGGAGAACAGTATGTCTTTTAAGAATAAAGTATCGCTCATTCTAATCGCTTTAGGATTCACTTTATTATTCGGCGGTTGTTCTAAGAGTAAAAGCGACGATAATGGCACCCTTCTACTCGATAAAATCGTCAACCAAAGCCGGAACGTTTAAGAGCGGATACGCATTGACGAAGCTATTTAGGAAGATTGAAAGAGGGTCTTTGCTCTATCGTAACCTAAGCCGATTAACTTCTGAAGAGACTCTTGCCGAGTATCTAATATAGAGAAAAATCCGGATCCTTTATCAGGTTCAATCAATATCGTATCCGGCTCAAGCTTATCCAATCCGCTTCTCTCTCGATCGTTCAGAAGTATATCGATCGTTCTGATTAAATATCTAAAATAATTGGCGTTTGCCGGTAAAACCGGATCTAAAACTTTGCTACAGCTTATGACCACAAACAAATCGGCGTTTGAATTGCTGATATCCTTCTTAGCTAACTCTAAAGGAACGTTCTCGGTTAATCCGCCATCTCCATAGAGATAATCGTTAATCTGAACCGGCGGAAAAATACTTTGAACCGCCGACGAAGCTTCGAGAGCTTTTCTAAATTCGGATAAATTTTCTTTCGATAAAATATAGGATTCCTTAGTGCCGAGAGACATGTTAGTCATAATCGCGCCGAAGCGGATCCCGCTTCTTAATATTTTGGATGGATCCGTATATTTTTCGATTAATTTATAGAGTGGAGCCGGGTTCAAAGCCGCACGTTTCCAATAAGATTGAAATATTCCTAGCGGCCATTGCTTAAAAAAGGTTTTTTTTTCGGTGAAAGATCCCCATAACGCTTCGAGGCCCTTATAATCATCCTGGGCTAATAACGCTGAATTCAACGCTCCCGCCGACGTCCCATAACTGCCGACAATATGCGCATTGTTCTCCTTTAGCCACCGAATAACCCCGACTTCGAAAGCCGCTAATGCACCTCCACCGCCTAGAACAAGCGAGATTTTCTTTCCCTTGATATTCATAATTTCCTTCCTTAGTAGAACATTTTCGTAATCTACGATTTTTATAAATCCTGATCGACCGGCCGATCATAGTTCATGCCAAAGTCTTTAGCAAGATAAGCAAAATTCTAATAATTTAATGGTGGATCGAAATCGTTCGCGTTGTGAGGAAGCTTATCGGGCCGACGCTACGATTTCTTAGTATATTATAATTTTATTATACTAAACCGTCTACGGTTGCCTGGTCTAATACGCAATAGTAGTAAAACGATTGTGTGGCTTTTACGGATTGGATGAAACCGAAAAATTCTTTCCACGGCGCACCGTCCCAAGTGCTATCCACTACGCTGCATCCGGCGCTTGCTGCATTCACTTCTTCAGATGGCGTAGACTTAGCGTGAATATCGATACCAAACCAACCCGTTTGGAATATGCTGGGCTTCTCTTCCTTCCAGGAAACCCAAGGCGCCTGATCCTGATGTTCCTTGTATCGTTGGACCGTGACCTGCGAATCTTGATTCAGGGCAGGATGTCCCCGGTGAATACCGATTTTATATTTATAGAGCCCCTCTTTTAACCGAGCGGTTCCTAACGGATTCATTGCCATTCGTAACCAAGTCAACCCCGGATCTAATGTGGCATTGTACGAGTGATATTCCAGCTGACTCGTTTTTCTGACCAGAATCAATGAGTCGTTGTAAACGTTAATTTTATCGTCGTTCTTTGTTAAAACGTTATTCGGGAGCGTATAACCTCGAATTCCAAAAATAGCGAATTTATTTTCGAGATCCACGATCGGTTTACCGGCTTGGTCATGATAGGTGCGGCTCTCATAGTCGATTAATTTGGTAGCTAAATCCGCCAAGTTCATCTTATTCTCGTCTCCATTTAATTGGTAAAGATCGAATAGCCTTAATAGAGTTCCCGGCTCAGTAAAAATAAGAAATCGTTAGGATAGCGTTTTAACTGGCACGTGAAATTGGAAATGGTTTCTAATAGCTATCCGATAGCAAACATATATCCGCATTTGACCCCGGATCGCCCGACTTTTCCAGTTTGTAGCGGAAAGACCACATTTTTTTATTATTTTCTAAGAATTTAAACTTATAGAAATTCCGCCGAAAGATTGGAAAACGCAAAAGAAAAAATTTCAAGGCAAAAGAATTTCTTCCATCGAATCTACGTTTATAAGCGTAGCGGCGACATTGCTGTAAGAATTTAGACTTCAAGCGCGCATTAATTGAATGCTGCTCTGCACAAGGAGCAGCGCCCGTCGGTAATGAAAAACTTGAATTGATTATTCTTGCATAGATGGAGAAAGTTCCGGAATCAAAACCGATTTATCAATCCCGAACTCGTAATCAAGCCGACTATAAAATCGAGATTCCGCTCTTTGAAGAGTTTATAGTAAAAATCGGATGTAAGCAGAATTCATTTAACAAACGTACCGTTCTCTTGGATCCTTATCCGGACTTTTTAAGTACGAATGGCGGATTTGAAATTGAACGTTTGCGAAACCGGCTCGATTTCGGAATAAATTCTACTCGAATCTTAATTTATTAAGAACGGAAGCGAAAAATATAAACCGTATTTTCCGTTATACGGCAACTCTTTTGTATAGAACCCCTCCGATAAGAACTACCGAAAAGGAAGCGATAAATAAGACTCCGAAATCGAAAACCACTCCGAAATTCGAGGGGAAGTCCAGCATTAGCGAACGAAGCGCGTCAATCACGTATGTAAGAGGATTTACATGAGAGATCATCTTAAGCCAATCGGGCATGATTTCGATCGGATAGATTGCGTTGCTCGCGAAGAATAAAGGCATAGTCAGTAATTGACCTATTCCCATGAACCTTTCTCTAGTCTTAACCAAACAGGCTATAATTAAAGAAAAAGTGGAAAAGAATATGGAACCTAAAAACACGAATAATAAGACACCCAGGATCTTAAAAACGTCCCAATGAATCGATACGCCTAAGATAAGCGCTAAAAGATAAATAATGATAACGATCGGGAGAGTACGAAATCCTGCCGAGATCGCTTTTCCCAAAACCATGGCTGTTCTTGGAGTCGGAGTACTTAGCATCTTCTGAATTAACCCGAGATCTCTTTCCCAGATTATGGCGATACCGGAGAAAATTGAAACGAATAATACGCTTTGGGCAAGAATCCCCGGAGTCATAAACGAAAGATAATCTGTTCGATTCGCTAAAAACGGCATCTTTGCAAAAACTTGTCCGAAAATCAGCAACCAAAGAGCAGGTTGAACGGACCTTGTAATGATTTCCGAAGGATCATGTATAATCTTTCGAATTTCCAGTTCACTAATAATTAACGTTTTTTTAATAAAATTAATCATTACGAATCAACCTAACCTTTTCGCGGTTTTCCGCTCCAAATTAACCGAATGAAAATTTCCGTTGGATTCGTTTAGGTCTTCTTGAGCATAGTGTATAAAGACTTCCTCCAGCGATTTATTGGAACCTCCGATGGATTCTTTTAGTTGAGCCGGAGAACCGACTGCCGCTAGCTTTCCCTTCGACATTAGAGCTATTCTCGTGCAAAGTTTTTCGGCCTCGTCCATCAAATGCGTTGTCATTACGATAGTAGTGGCGTATTCCTTCCGGAGCGCCAATATATGTTCCCAAACAACGTTTCTCCCGATCGGATCCAATCCGACCGTCGGCTCGTCAAGAAACAGCAATTTAGGTCGATGAATTGTCGCTTGCGCAATTTCCAATCTTCGAACCATTCCACCCGAATACTTTTGAATTAGCACTTCTCCAAAAGAATCCAAACCCATAAAATGAAGCGCATCCTTAACTCTTTCTTTTTGCTCTTTCCGAGGAAGATCATAAAGTTTAGCAAATAGCATTAAATTCTCGTAACCGGTTAAATTTCCATCCACTGAAACCATCTGAGGTACGTAACCGATCATTCGACGGATTTGATCGGTTTGGGTTTTAAGATTAAACCCTCCTATATAAGCTTCGCCCGAACTAGGAGGAAGAAGCGTGGTCAACATCTTAATTGTCGTGGTTTTACCTGCCCCGTTCGGGCCAATAAGAGCGAAAATCTCCCCTTCTTCGACTATTAGATTAAGAGAGTCGACAACCGCTAATTTACCGAACGATTTGCTTAGGTTATGGACTTCTAAAATATTCATAAATTGACACCCGCTACCAAAGAGCCGTTTTCATATGCTGATTTAGAATTGAAATTAATCGATTCATAATTCGCAAAATTTTTCTGATAATTATCACTCCACCTATTTCGCGTAAACAGGATCCCCAAAAAGAATCGAGTATCAATTGATCATGGAGCTATAATTATAGCGCAAGCAAATGGCGCAAATTGCACCGCAAAAAATTTCAATATTTAATATTGTTTCAAAAAATGTGAATCACATATTTATAATATCATCGAATGAAACCGCAAGAAGCGAAAGAAAGCCGAGATTACGGCAAGTAATTTTGATCTCGACTATCAAACTTATTTTGAAGTTGTTTATCTGATCGAAAAATTAAAACTTATTCCTCGTCCTTCCTTATTCTCTTCCTAAGAAATTTTTTCTGTACAATGCGGGAGACATTCCGGTGACCTTTACGAATTGCGAGTTGAAGGTCGACTTAGAATTAAACCCTACTTCGAAACCGATCTCTAATACCGATGTTGTAGGATTGGCGATTAAAAGCCTGCAGGCTTCCCGGACCCTATAATGGTTTATCAATTCGTAGAAACTCATTCTATGAATTTCGTTCAAATAGCGAGAAGTTTGATGGACGGTTAAACCTAAACCGGCGGCTAAATCGGTCAGGCGAAGTTCGTTATCGCGATAGAATTTCTGTCGTTCCAATATTTCCTTAATCTTTTCGTCGGCTTGCTGAATTTCTTTCGGGAGGAGGCTCGTATTTTGGTATTTGGCGGTATGAATGACAAGATTCATTTCCTTGAAAAAGCCAGGATATCTTTCTTTCAAAACGAACATCATGAAAACGATGAGGCTTATACAAGAGGCTCCGATTTCGAATAGGAGAAAATTCTTTAAAAAGAAAGCAGGCCCGATCATGCTATTCGCAATCACCGGTAATAGAAGAATGATCCACACCAATTTCAGCTCGTAAATCTCGTATTTACGGCTGATCTTATGATAGATATGCAGGCAGAATAAGGAGTAGATAGAGACTTGAATACAGGCGATAAGTGTTCCGAAATGTATTAAATCCCAGTCGAATTGAATCGCACTCCGTTGAACAAGATTTCGTAATTCTACCGCATCCTGCTGAAAGTAGAAAATTTCGAAAACTGCGAAGAAGAAGGAAAGCAGAAAATGAGGTCCGTATTTGGTTATTGAATTCCGGAAACTGACGATTTCATCCAGGGATTCGTATAGACGGGAACTCCCGTAAAGATAAAGCAACGGACCGACGAGAGTTATGCTAGTATGAAGAAATAGGAATAAATACGGATTTTCGATCTGCCAGGAATCGGAATACCAACCGTAACGAATAAGAATCGAGCCGGTGAGTAACATCACTAACACTAATAATTTACTCGAAGGGCTCGGCTTTATGACCTCAAGAAAGGCATAGAGAAAGGAAACCCCCGCTCCGAAATAAATCATTATTTTTAAGCTATGATGAACAAATTCCATATCGTTGTTCTTTTCAATGAATCCTTAGGAATCATTCCTCTTCTTTATCTTTTTCACGGCGCCGAAAAGGATATAAACCGAAAATCCATCTCAAACTTGGTATTCGGAATCAAATACCTGAATCTAAAAAATAAAAAGGAAATAGAGCGAAAAAATGTCCTATCCGATAGGATAGAACGCCCCAACCGATAAGTGCGGTCGATGTTTTTTTTTTCGATGATATTCTATGAAATATGAATCAGCGACAGACTCACCCACTAGCAATTTTACAACTGAAAGGAACCCAGGAGGAAATGGGCCGACAATTCGGCGAAATCATGAACGTCATAGGTCAGTTCGAACCGATCTTCGATTTCTATCCTGCAATGGCTCAAAATTTGCTATTAGGCAGCTTGCCCAGAGGAAGCCGGAATTCTTTGGCTAAGGGAGTTACTTCTCTTTTTGTAAAAGCCCTGCAAGGCAAAATGAAGAAGCATAGGCCGGCGGAATTTTCTAAGCGGACTCTTGCAGCACTAGCGGTGGCTGGGCAATCTTCCAAAATTGAAAGAGAGTTATTTACCATGGATGCATTTCAAAATGCAGTAGGTCTCTTGGGAAAAATTCAAATTCTTCCCGAGCTAGGTCATATAACCGGCTGGGGAAATGCGCAATTGGTTCCTGCATGTACGAGCGTAGCGGTTTGGGGAGACCAAAGTCAGGACGGGAATTTATACCATGCACGAAACTTTGATTTTCCTGGAGTCGATGTTTGGGATTTACGGCCGATTATCGTATTTTGTACTCCGACTAGCGGTTTGCGATACGGTTATATTGCATGTCGCGGTGCGGATGTTCCCGGTATAACCGCGTTCAATGAAGCGGGTTTAACGATAGCGTTTCATACGAGATTCCATCGACAAGTCGGCTTTGGGGGATTAGGTGTCATTGACTTCGGACATAAAATTATTTCCGAAGCCAAATCGATAGATGATGCCGCAAGAATAGCCAGGTCTAATAAAATTAATTCCACTTGGGGAGCGATCGTTACGAATTATACGGAAAAAGGGCCGAAAGCCGCCGTGATAGAAACCAACTACGGAGACGTGGATATCACATATTCCAATCAGGGCGCCGAGAGTTTCGTAAATACGAATCATTACCTAAGCTCGCGATTACAGCAGGGAGAATTGCTAGCGGCTCCGGTTTTTTCCCACCATAGTCAAAGTAGATATGATCGTGCGCAACAGCTCTTGGACGAACAAAAGCCAAAAGGAACGAGTGTATTAGATCTACAAAATTTGTTAAACGACTCAATCGATCCGACAAGCGGCGGCCAAAGGGTCATGGGTTCGACCATCAGACAAATTACTTCGGTAAAATCGGTAGTAATGAGTCCGGAGGCCCAAAAGATCTATATTTCAGTGGGCACAGCGCCGACCGGCGGCGGCCCTTACATTGAAATTCCTATGAGTTGGGAGTCCCCGGGTCATAAAATTATCGATTTTCCTAAAAAGGAAAAATCTAAAAACGGCAAAGCCGATAATTCGGGACAAACGATAGCCGTAAAACATTATAAAAATGCAATGTTATTGAATGATACGGCGACCTCCGCAAATTTGGATGAAGTAATCGAACAACTTCAGCTCGCCGGTCGATACGCGGAAAATGATCCGTCCCTTCTGTTTTTGGAGGCTATGCTGCATTTGGAAAAAGATCGATTTAGACAAGGTGGAGAACTTTTGGAGAAAGCGGTTGCCTACGAATCGTCTCCTTTTCGCAAACGACAGGCGGAGCTCTGGCTTGCACGGACTTATTCGGCTTCCGGAAAAAGATCTGGATCCGAACATTTTTATAAAAAAGTTCGGAAATCGGATGATTCTTCTCAGAACTTTGTCTGGAAGAAAAAGGCCTTCAGTGATAATGGAAGCTATTCGGCGCGAAAACTAAGAAAAGTTTCTCCGAATTTCCTATTGGTGGACGCAAACGAACTATAATATGGATAAAAACGAGAAAGAATATTCGATTAGACTGAATCGATATTGGACTTCTTATCGAAAGATAGTATGAGTTACGAGACAAGTTCTTAGCGATAAGTATTAAAATATTATGGAATTTACATTTGA
The DNA here is from genome assembly GCF_000306235.2 of Leptospira fainei serovar Hurstbridge str. BUT 6. Taxonomy (NCBI): domain Bacteria; kingdom Pseudomonadati; phylum Spirochaetota; class Leptospiria; order Leptospirales; family Leptospiraceae; genus Leptospira; species Leptospira fainei. Next base: position 39,922 of record NZ_AKWZ02000002.1, on the reverse strand, counting down.
CTGTAAGAGCGAATAGTGGGTATGTTTCGGTATCTTGTCTACATCCATAGCGCAACTACGATTAAAGGAAGAAAGGATCGATGAATCAAACTCCGTTTGAGGGTAAGAAAGTCTTTATCGCCGGCGGATCCGCCGGAATCGGAAAAGGTCTCGCAATGTCGTTTGCGAAGAAAGGAGCAAGCGTGATGATCGCCGCCAGAGGAGAATCCGCTCTATTGGAAACGGTCGCCGAATTGAAAAAAGCGGCCAATTCGTCGGCAATTTTCGGACATGTGGCGGTAGATGTTTCCGATTCGGCTCAGGTTCGAATCGCCGCTAAGAAGGTTCTCGATACTCTTGGTGGTCTCGACCTTTTAATCTGCAACAGCGGATACGCTCAAGCGGGAACCGTTGAAAATCTGGATGAAACGACATTTCGGACGTTAATGGATGTTAATTACTTCGGCCATGTGAACTTGGCAAAAGCGTTTCAAGCGCATTTCGCGGCTCAGCATTCGGGAGATATAATATTCGTTTCTTCGATGTTGGCTATCTTATCCGTTTACGGATATTCCGCGTACTCTGCCAGCAAATTTGCGATCGTCGGTTTTTCACAAGCCTTTAGACAAGAAATGCTATTGCATAATGTTCGAGTAAAACTTTTCCTCCCGCCGACTACGGATACGCCTGGCCTTCTAAAGGAGAACGAAGATAAGCCTTTATTGTGTAAGGAAATCGAAATGGGTTCCGCATTGAATGCGACTCATTCTGTGGAAACCGTAGTCAAGGCATTCATTGATTGGCTGCCGTCCCGTAAATTTTTCGGATATGCGACCTGGGATTCTTGGCTTCAATACTTTCTCGCGAGACATTTTCCGGAATTGACCCTTAAAATTGCCGATGGGGAGTTGCGATCCGCCCAATTGCGTCTTTTGAAAAAAAATAATCGAACATAAACGAAATTTTCGTACCTAATTACCCCACACCAAGGATCTTCAAGCTCGGCTAATTCTATGACGAAGTAAGCGTTAATAATAAGTAGCAATCGATTAAATTACAATTGGATATTTCCGAAATTGCTAATTATGATATTGCGGAAGCAGCTTATTATAAAAGCTGCATCGATCAACTTCTGCTATAGATTCGCTTACTTAAAAATACCTGTTAAAAACGGTTTCTTCTTTTCAATGCGTATTTTTCAGAACAGCCTGGATTTTATATCCGAGGTAATTTTCGTGAAGCAATTTTTCATCGATAAGATTCAATACTTTACCGCCATGGGGAATATCGCCTAAATACGCATCTTCATAATTAACATAATTATTAACTATGGGGATTTCGGAAATGACAGTGTTCATAGACGCTAATTCGAAGGAATTCTTTTCGGCGATTGCCTTCAGAGTTACTGGCGAATAAAGATTTACATGCTCCAATCCGTCAAACATCTTGCATTTTTCCTGGAGCACTCTTGCAGCTAACGAGTGGAAGTTCGGAACCTGAATGAAAATCACACCGTCCGGCTGGAGTAGACTTTTCATTAACTTCAAATATTTATGTCCATCTTTGATGTGTTCAAACACATCCCACAACGTAATCGCATTAAACTTAATTGGAAATTCGATACTTTCAAGCATCTGATTAAATGCCTTATGACCTTTCTTTTTGGCATATGCAATCTCGGCTTCGTTCAGTTCAACTCCCCATGTATCCCAACCGTTAGCTTTTGCAAGGTCTAGAAAGCCACCTGCAGAACATCCTACGTCTAGAATAGCTCCTTTTTTCGTGTGTGGAGTTAACGCTTCTAGTCCTTTCATGTATATTTTTTTATAAAAATCGCTTTCATTTTCGACGACTTCGGATTGAACCGTGTTATTGCCGGTATAAAATTTCGTAAGAGAGTCATCCGTAAAGACGGGGTTTAAGTATCCCATACCGCATTCGTTGCATTTAACGTAAACTCCTCCATCCGCGTTAAAAATCACCCTCTCATTATTTTTAAAACAAACAGGGCAGCTTCGTTTTTCGAGATATTCTGATTTAAAAAAACCGGTTTTAGGATCCTTAAAGGAATCATGATATCGCTTTGCAGCGTCGTACATAAACTGCCGACCCTCGTGGAGTTTTTTTGCCCCTATCGCCAAAGCCATATCCTCTGGCCTACTCGTACTATTGCTCACAATCACTCCTTTCCATCAGTAAGTTAATCTTTTCAAAGAGAATAATATCGTAAATCATCTACGCAAGCAAAAAAGCAATTGTCGGTAGTGATTAAGCGGGTCGGACAACCTTATTCTGAGGAGGTAAAAATCCGTCGATTGCCTGATTAATAAATTTGTCCAATAAGTCTTTTGATCGTGACTTTTCGCTCTTTCATTCCGTCCGAATAACATCCGATTCGCGTCTTCGAAAAGCTCCCGCACCAAGGATCTTCAAGCTCGGCTAATTCTATGACGAAGTAATCAATCTAGACTAAATCAGAATCAATCAAGAATTGAACAAAGTTACTTCAGATTCGCGAATGATCGGCGGAGGTAACTACTCTCCGGTAATAAACCATTCTTGCGGGTTCTTTCTAAAATATCGTATTCAAGGACTCGGTTCAGGGTTACTTCAACTAAAGCAACTGGAAGCAATTATTAAGCAAAAAGAAATGCTCCGAAATCGCCCCCTGCTAGGATAAATCGAACTCAAGCCTCACGGATGTCCCTTCATTAGGCTTCGACCGAATACTTATCGAACCCTTGTGAAGTAAGACGATGTTTTGCGTCAAGGATAGGCCGATTCCGTTTCCTTCCGCAAATTTCCCATTGTCCCCTCGAAAAAAGAAATTAAAAACGTTGGGCAGGTCTTCCTTTCCGATTCCAATTCCGCAATCCTTAAATTCAAGAATCATTGAATTACCTTTGCTCATTCCGATAAAGACCTGAGATCGGTTGTCGTTTGAAAACTTGCACCCGTTTTCGATAATATTCAGGAAAGCTAATTTTACCAGGTATTCATTCCCGCTCATAGTGAGCGCTTCGGATTGTTCGAAATCTTCGCTAAAGACTAAATCGACATTATAGTGCTTATTTTTAGCGACCAATTCGGATCTCGCATCCAGCAACACTTCATCGATTCTAATGCGTCTAAAACTGATTGCAGACGGATCGTAACTTGTTTTGGCGAGATCAAGTAAATCGCTTATCAGTCGGACCAATTTTTTTGCATCGGACAAAGTTAATCCGATGATATTTCTGTATTCTTCGACAGTCCTTCTTTTGTTTTGTGATAATTCAAGTTCGGCAACGATAGCCGATAGCGGAGTACGCAATTCATGCGATATATTGGATACAAATTCTTTTTGGGCCTTAAACGATTTCTCCAATCGATCCAACATTTCGTTAAAGGTTAGACCTAACTCTGTTATTTCATCTTTACCTTTTCCGACGACGATTCTAGAATCGAGACTGGTGGCGGTAATCTCCGCGACTTTACTGATGAGCTTCGATACCGGGTCTAAAGATTGCTTTGCGAATAAACGGCCTAAAACCAAGGTCAGTCCGACCATAATGATATAACCGGCAATCAATCTATATCTGAGTTTCTGCAGAATCGCAAAACCGTATCCATCCCTGGCGGCGGCAGTTATGATATATTTCTTTCCCCCATGGATATGCAATAATCCGACGGCCTGTAAATTGTTCGTGTAAAATTTGATTTCACCTTTTTCAAGGATATCTTGGAACATCGAGCGAGTTTCTTTTACTTTATCCAATTCCACAGAATCATGATATAATAGATTCAAATTCTCGTCGTAGATGGCGATTTCCTCCTCGAAAAGTGTGTTCGGCGAGCTTTTATAGATCAGTTGCAGTACTTCGGGTGGAACTTTTGCCTCTAACAATAATTCCGCTTTCGTTACCGCCTGGCCTTTTAACCTCTTATAATACTCTTCTTCCCGATTATTGCTGAATGAAGCGTAGACTATTAATGCGAACATCAACAGTAAGATGGAAAAAAGTGCGGTGAATAAAAGGGTTAATTTAAGTCGAATTTTCACGTTTCAAGAACCCTCTTTCAAGATAAAACCCATTCCTGATTTCGTGTGAATCAATTTAGTCGGAAAGTCCTTGTCTATTTTCTTTCGTAAATAGTTTATATATACGTCTATAAAATTCGTTCCTGTGTCGAAATTCGTTTCCCAAACCTTTTCCGCAATTTCTCGCCTCGATAGAACTCGACCGTTATTTCTCACTAAGTATTCCAAAAACTTAAACTCTTTCGGAGTTAATTCGATCTCGACTCCGGCACGAGCGACCGTTTTGGTTTGCATATTCATTACTAAATCGGAGAATTTAAGCAAAAATCCGGAATTGCCGCTAGCGTTAGTTCTTTTTAATAAAGTTCTGATTCTTACATGAAGTTCCCTGAAATCGAAAGGTTTAACTAAATAATCATCGGCCCCCGAATCGAAGGCTTCGATCTTATCGTCCGTAGCCCCAAGTGCAGTCAGCATGATGATTGGAATATTCGGCTTTACGGTTCTGATCTCTTTGCATAATTCCAAGCCGTTAAAAACGGGAAGGACTATATCCGTGATAATTAAATCGAATTCGTAATTTAACGCCAGCTTCCTGCCCATATTACCGTCATACGCGACTGAAACTTCGAAACCTTCCTCTTCCAATCCTCTTTTAATTAGATCGGCCATTCGGACATCGTCTTCGATGATGAGGAATTTCATACGATACTCCTTTTTTTCTCCTTCTCGCTAATTTGAAAATCAAAATCTTGAGATGCAGTAACTCACGACGATCATCTACAGCCTTTCGCGAAAGAAGCGGTTGTAGGAGAGACAAAAAAATCTGAGTTCCGAATCTCCCTAATATCGACATTCGGTGAACGTTCGGATTTTTATTCGCTTCATTTCTACCTTTCCCGCTGGAAAGAAACGTTCATTTTTCTTCCGGAAATTTGACAAATTATCCGGAATTAATCCTAATGAATTTCTAATAAAATTCTAATACTATGTTAAGGTTTCAATCCTGAAAATCTATTGTTAAAGTTATCATGATCGAAGTTTCGTGTAAATAGGAATCGAGAAAGAAATAACTTTCCGTTCTTAAATGAAATGAATGCTTTATCCCTAATTAAGATTTTTCTTCGGGCTTATAGTAAGGTCGTTTTCGACCTTCCACTTTGGAGAATTCCGAAAAGAATAGCGAGCGATAAAGCTTTAGCGCAATCGATGAATCGATGGCGGGACAGATTTGTAGAGATTCGGTTACATGTATTCTCATTAAAAATTGGCGGACTCGCTTTTTTATTTTTCCTTACTTATCCTCTATATTCTCAGGAGAAGGACCGTTGGGGAGAACTTATCAAGGAGAACACAGCCGTCAGTCTGGAGGAAAAGCAAAGACAAGAGGATTTAGAAAAGGAGAAGTACGGGACCAAATATTTTTCTTTAAATCCGGGGATTAGCATTTCACACACGGAAGCGGCGATTCGCAGAGGAGATTACGTCGGATTGATGACGCAATCGCATTATGTGAAGCCAAACCTGTTTCTTGAAATTAAATCTAGAGATTTTAAAATTTCGGATTGGTTTGGATTCCAATTCTTGAATAGCACCTCGACCTTCGAAATGGATAATCAGGAAGTGGATTCTCTTCCGGATAATATCACCTTCAATAACTTTGGATTGGTGAATTTTATAAACACTCGACTACAGAATAGAACGAAGCGGGAGGATCTTGGCACGGATATAAAAGGATTCTATTCCTTGCTCTTACCGGTAATCTATCTCGGAAAATCCAATTCGGACGGTTTTCGATTAGGTGTCGGTGGAGGAATCGGATATTTAGAGGCGAACGGAGATCTGTATATCAAAAATAGAAACCAACCTTTCCTGGCTTTAAGCAGCGTGGATTCTTCCGGAAATTTTAATACTCAAGAATATGTACAAAACTTGGGACTCTATAATTATTCGGCCGGCTTAAAGGACCCTTTAATGCTTATGAATTCGCTTAACAATTCCACCGGTTATAACCAGCAGACATTTGCAGCTATCGTCCTAGCTGACGGATATACGAGTAGAAAGTTAGATCTACTAACTTTCAATCAATTGGTCTTTAATTTAGGAGTGGATCCTTATTCGGCTGCATTCCTAAGTTATAAACCTAAAACAAAAGAGCATATTTCGAATCGGGATGCGCTTGCCCTTAACGCTTTTTTGGAATTTCCGACGATATACGGAATTAAATCAAAATTATCTTATACGGTAATCTCGGCGCATATTCAGAATCAATTTCACGCGAGCCTTACCAACGTCACAATCTCGGCTTTTTATCCGATACAATTTTGAGCGAGCAGTGATATGAAATATCGAATCCTTTACTTACTGGCACTTTTTCCGATAACGAGCGCATTTTCTCAATCGGATTTAATGAAAGAAGCTCCGGTTAGAGAAATCGATTTTCAAACCTATCTCAATGAAGTACTGGATAATAATTACGAACTAGCGTCTAGAAAATACAACGTCGATATAACGAAATCCGAAATAGACGTCGCTCGTAAATTTCCCAATCCTAATTTCGTATTGGGAAATCAATCCGCGGATATATCCTCTAAGCATTTACCTCAGCAATGGTACGCCGGTTTTCAAGGGACAATCGAATTAGGAGGAAAAAGAGGCGCTCGCATCGATTATCAAACGGCCGTCGCAGATCAATCTCGGGCTCAATTTGCGGACTTTCTCCTCCAACTTAGGGCGGACGCGACGATTACATACGTAAATACACTCGCGATCATGCTGCTTACAAAAAGAAAAGAGGAGTCATATAAATCCCTTTTTCAATTGGCCGAATCGAATGCCATAAAACTGAAATTCGGCGACATCACCGAACTCGATGTGACGCAATCCCAAGTCGAAGCGAATCTAATGAAGAACGATCTGATCTCCTCCGAATCGGATTTGAGAGCGGCCGCTTTGAATATGATTCTCTTTATGTGCAAGAAGGATAGAAGCAGATTATTCTATCCTCAAGGAGATCTGAATATTCAGCCAAAGGAGTATGATCTTGAAAAGTTGATCAGTTTCGCTCTCGAAAACAGACCGGATATGATCGCGGCAAGATACGACAAAGTTTCCTCCAAATATAATTTAAGACTAACCGAAGCGAACCGGGTCCCGAATTTCAATTTCGAAGTGGCCAACAATTTTTATACAAGGTCCACTAATGCGACCGGACCGAGTCCCTCCTACTATGCCTTGACATACTTTTTCGGAGTTACTATGCCTCTTTCGAACATGTACACTGGAGATTTGGAAATGGCCAAATATAGGATAAGTAAGTCCGAGGTCGATCTTGAAGCCGCCAAATTGAAAGTTGAAGTGCAGGTAAAAACGGCTTACTTACAATACCAACTAGCTAAGGAACAGTTGAAAATCTATAAAAGCAGTATCTTGGCCGACGCCGAGAAGGTTTTTCAGGGAAGAATGTATAACTACAGACGAGGAAACACCACCCTGACGGACGTATTAGCGGCCCAACGAACCTTAAATAGCGTTTACTTCGCTTATTACCATGATCTTAGAAATTACGTTACTAAAGTAGTCGAATTGCAGAGAGCGGCCGGTATATGGGAGATTAGTATATGAGAAAACTGTTAACTTTGATACTACTTTCGTTTTTATTTAACTCTCTAAACTGCAAAAAAAAGAACATCGATTTCGAGCCGATCGAAGACTTTAAAATTGAGGGTGATTATTTCATCATTCCCGAAAATTCACCGCTTCGAGGTAAAATCCGCACTGGAGAAGTTCATCTAAAGGATTTCGTAAAGGAGATCCAGGCACCGGCCTCAGTGGAGGCAAATTCCACAAAGATGGTCAAAGTAACTCCTCCTTTGGTCGGAAGAATTGTTAAACTTTATGTAAAGCTAGGGGAGCCCGTCTCGCCGGGTAAGATTCTATTCAGCATCGACACGCCGGAATTGGCTCAAGCGCAAAAGGATTATTTAAGCGCCAAAGCTCAGCTACTACAGGCGGAAATCGACTTGACTAGGCAAAGCGATCTACTAGCGCACGGAGTCGGAATGCAAAAGGAAGTGCAACAGGCAAAAACCAATTATGACGTGATCAAGAGCCAATTAAACCAATCCTCAATACGATTAAAAATGTATAAAATAGATCCCGAAAATACCGCCTTGGGAGAACCCTTAAAAGTATATTCTCCCATAAAAGGAAGAATCGTATCCATGAATATCGCACCGGGTGAATTTCATAACGACGCTAACGAAACGTTAATCACGATAGCCGATCTTTCCAGCGTCTGGATAACGGCAAACGTTCAGGAAAAAGACATCAGGTTCGTGAACGCAGGAGATCCCTGCTCTGCGAGAGTTTCCGCTTACCCGGAAGAGAATTTCAACGGAAAGGTCCTGTTCATGGACGATATTTTGGACTCGGAAAGCAGAACGGTGAAAGTCCGTGTGGAATTCCGGAATCCGGAAAGAAAGCTAAAGCCGGGGATGTTTGCCACCGTTATCTTCCAATCAAAACCGAAGAAAAGCATATTAATTCCTTCTAAAGCATTGATACAGGAAGGCGATAAAAAATTCGTGTTTGTCAAAAAGTCCGAGAAAAGCTATGAAAAGCGGGAGGTCAGAACTGACGACACCGAATCCTTAGCCGAAGACGTAGTGATAATAGACGGTCTGATCGTCGGCGATCACATTATTACGGACGGAAGTTTCTATTTATTGAAAGTAAAATAGATATGCTTCCGATCTTCTCCTCGCATATGAATCACAAAATTAGAGTAAAATGATCCATAAATATATTTTAAAGTCGATAGAAAGACGAGTTTTGATATTCGTACTATTCATACTTTTATGCGTATTTGGATATTATTCCTGGACGCAATTATCGATCGAAGCCTATCCCGATATAGCCGACGTCACCTCCCAAGTGATAACGCAATTTCCCGGAAGAGCGGCGGAAGAGATAGAAGAACAGATCACCATTCCCCTTGAGCGAGCCCTCAACGGAATACCCGGCTTGTCCATCATTAGAAGCAAAAGTACCTTCGGACTGTCCATTATTACCTTGGTGTTTCAGGAAGGAGTCGAAGATTATTGGTCTCGTCAGAGAATTAAGGAAAGAATTGAAGGAGTGCAGCTTCCCGGTGACACGAAACCCGAGCTGGATCCGTTGACTTCTCCGATAGGGGAAATTTTCCGGTATACCTTGGAATCTTCCAGCAAAGATTCCAGAGAGCTAAGGGAATTGCAGCGATGGGTAGTGATTCCTAAGTTGAAGCAGGTGATCGGCGTTGCCGATGTTTCAAATTTCGGCGGCATTACTACCCAATTTCAGTTGGAAATTGATCCGAATAAATTGAATCAGTTCAATATATCTTTGGCTCAGGTCATCGACACCATTCAAAAGAATAATACGAATTCCGGCGGAAGTATCCTAAGAATGGGAGACCTTGCCTACGTAGTAAGAGGGATCGGATTGATTCGCTCGCTAGAAGATCTTGGACGGATCGTCGTCGATACTCGAAAAGGGATTCCGATTTTTTTGAAAGACTTGGGAGACTTAAAGTTAGGCGAACTCGGAAGAAAGGGAATCTTAGGGCGGGATTTTAAGACCGACGAGGTTTCCGGAATCGTTTTACTGCTGAGATACCAAAATCCGAGTGCGGTCCTTAAAGGAGTTCACTCGAAAGTGGACGAGCTGAATAACGGACTCCTCCCTTCGGGAGTGAAAGTCGTTCCATATATGGATCGGATCGATCTCGTGAACACTACCCTCAGGACCGTCTCAAAAACGCTTCTAGAAGGAATCGGATTGGTGATAGTAGTTCTCATCCTTTTTTTGGGGAATGTCAGAGGCGCTTTACTAGTCGCTCTAACTATTCCGATCTCGTTATTGATCGCATTCATCTTGATGAATTTCACGAATATTCCCGCGAATTTGCTTTCGTTAGGAGCCATTGATTTCGGCATTATCGTCGACGGTTCCATTGTCATGATGGAAAGCATTCTTAAATTGAAAGAGGAGAAAGAGACTGACACATTACAGATTCCTGACGTAGCAAAAGTTGCCGCAGCAGTGGCCTCCCCTATCTTCTTCGCCACCCTAATCATAATAACCGCCTATCTTCCTCTTTTTGCATTCGAAAGAATCGAACGAAAATTATTTACACCGATGGCCTATACGGTCGGGTACGCTTTGGCTGGTGCATTATTCATAGCTTTAACTTTGATTCCGGCTATTTCTTATATAGCCTATAGAAAGCCTCAAAGACTCTATCACAATAAGTGGTTGGAAAAAATTACGCTTCTTTATCAAAAAAGAATCACTATTCTGATAGAACATCCGGTCAGGATTTTACAGTTCGCAGGCGGAGCCTTATTGCTATGCTTTGCCCTTTTTGTCGTTATCGGAAAGGATTTTTTACCGGAGTTGGACGAAGGATCTATATGGCTTCAAGTGCAGCTTCCTCCGGGAATTTCTCTAGCGAAAGGCTCGGAAATGGCCGACGAATTGCGAAAAGAAACGCTGAAGTTCGAGGAAGTCTCGCATGTCATTACCCAAACCGGGCGAAATGACGACGGCACGGATTCCTGGACTCCATCGCATATCGAATGCTCGATAGGATTGAAACCGTATGATACTTGGAAAAGCGGTCGAACCAAGAGGGAGCTTGTAGGAGTACTCAGGAATCACTATTTAAAAATGCCCGGATACACTATCAGCTTTTCCCAACCGATGATCGATAACGTAAACGATAAAATTTCCGGTGCTCATAGCGAGTTGGTGATTAAGGTTTTTGGAGACGATTTTAAGGAGACTCGAGAGCTTACGAAAAAAATTGCGGATGTGCTAAAATCGACTCCCGGTTCCTCCGATGTCGGAATCGACCAGGAACCGCCCCTGCCTCAAATACAGGTAAAAATAGATCGAGGAACCGCGGCAAGATATAGTTTAAACGTATCCGATATCTCCGATTTGATAGAAGCGGCCATCGGGGGACAAGCGATTTCAAATCTGTTTCTCGGCGAGAAAAAGTACGATATAACGGTTCGATATGGGGAAGCGTTTAGAAATACCCCCGAAGCCATTAGCAATTTAATGCTCACATCTCCGAATGGCGCAAAAATCCCCGTTTCTCAAGTCGCGAACGTAAAATTAACGACCGGTGAAAGCACGATTACCAGGGAATCCAATCAAAGGCACTTAACCGTTAAAGTTAATCTTCATGGGCGAGATCTATCCTCGTTCGTTTCCGAAGCGAAGGATAATATTTCTCGCAAAATAAAATTCGATTCTAAGAAATATAGAATAGTCTGGGGAGGTCAACTCGAGAATCAAGAACGGGCGAATCGAAGACTATCCATAATTCTTCCCCTTATATTAAGCGTGATGTTTACGCTTCTCTACGTAGCCTTCGGAAATTTACGACATGCCTTTTTATTATTGTGTATCGTGCCCGCGGCTCTTCTCGGAGGACTTATTGCATTAATAGCACGAGGAATGACCTTAAACGTATCTAGCTCTGTAGGTTTTATCGCGCTCTTCGGAGTCGCAATTCAAAATGGAGTGATTATGGTATCTCATCTAAACGGATTGATAGAAAATAAAGTACCGTTGAAGCTCGCGGTTATATCGGGTGCTACGGATCGGTTAAGGCCGATTTTGATGACCGCTACGGTTGCAGCTCTCGGGCTTTTTCCGGCATCTATCGCGACAGGAATCGGAAGCGACGTTCAAAGACCGCTCGCAACGGTAATCGTTTACGGACTTATCACGGGTACCGGTATCACTCTTTTTGCGTTACCCGTGCTTTATTACATACTGGAAACTAAATTCACTCACAGAAAAACGAATAAAAAATAATCTCGCAAGCGGCTATCGATTCTTTTTATGTTCTGATAACGAAGTAAATAGATGCTTGGAATTTTATTCAAAGAACGACTTATAACAGAAAACCGGGTCAATACGCGACGAGAATGCAATAGATTACATCGACGTAATAAGTATGCATATATAGGACTTGGATATATTCTAAAATTAGAATATATATTTTAACGGGAACCGGCAATCATCGGGAACCGAAAATCATTGCGTGTATGTCTAGCGAGATTTACTTTCTCATTTATTTTCTTTCGCAGCTTCGAGATGGACGGAAGATTCGGATCCGACAATTCGGCTCTTTGTAGAATTGATTCGGCTGTCTTATCGCCCGTCGTAGCTAATATATTCGCATAATGGACCAGATAACCTGCGTGTTCCCTTTTTCTCAAAACTAGACATTCGGCGGTTTCCAAAGCGCGGGAAATTCGGCCGATTTGAAAAAGGGAGAGCGATAATAAAAATAGATTACTGTTATCCGCAGGTTCCAATAGAAAATATCGATGTGCGAACAGACTTGCTGCACGGAATTTTTTTAGTTTATAATATAGACGTGCCATCGTCCTCAAAAGAGAAGGATGCTTGTATCCGAGCTTGTACGATTTTTTGAGTTCGACAATTGCTCCCTCCCAATCGTTAGCAATTTGCTTCTGTCGGAATATATCAAGAGTCTGGATAATATTTCGAGTTATTACGGTTTTGCTCTTTCCAAATTTACGAAAGGCGAGTCGCATAAGTGATAGATCGTCGGTAAGCTCGCCTTTCTCCCGTATCGATTCGTATAGTTTTTCCAAATCTCCGTTCGATTCCTCTATAAGACGAAGAATCATATTTTCATCCTGGTTTTTTTCAAGAAATCCGTCTTCGCCGGAATGCAGATTAATATCATCCTTTCCGTCCGAACCTGTGATTAGTATATCCCCATCCCGAAGCGTGAATATGTCCACGGAAAGGTAATGCGCGATTTTTTGGGCTTTGCTCTTATTGTTTTCGTTAATTATAAAAGGATTTACTCCTAATTTCAGAAAGAAATTCGACGGAGGAAGATGTTGAGCCTTGCCTTTTCTAAATAGAATCGGCGCCGGGTAATCCGAATTGATCGTATATACCGTGCCCGTTAATTCATCGACTGCTCCTATTAGGATCGAAATCAGCATTGTTCCTTCAAGATTTTCAAAGACTTTTTGAAGTTCGGTAAAACTATTTCGAATCCATTGCTCGGGAAGAAAATTTTGCCAATATTCGGATAGCTTCGTACGTTGAATGATCGACTCGAAAACCGAACCGGTTATTAACGCTCCCGCGGCTCCTTGAATGGATTTCCCCATCGCATCCGCGTTCATAAAGACGGTGTACTTTCTATTTTTCAGAAAAATATTATGAGCGCCGCAGAGATCCCCGCCGATCGAGTATTCCTTATTCTTATAAGTGAAATGTTTTTTTTGTCTTAAGAAGAAGTCGATTTTTACATTTTCACCTCCGGTTTTGTTTTCGCCGAGAGGTTCGAGCAGCAAGGAAGTCAAAAAGTAATCAGCATCTTGTTGATGCTTGAGTTCCTGTATTTCAAGAAGTAGTCTGGATAATTCCTCCGTACGTTCCCGCACTTTCTGTTCAAGATTTTCGTATAAAAGCGAATTTTCAAGCGATATAGCCGCCTGAGATGAGAGTATATTAACGACTTGAAGGCGATCCGGCGTAAAGGCATCGGCCGTCAGACGATTTTCAAGATAAACCGCTCCGCTCAATCTCCCTTGATTCATAATCGGTGCACACAGAATCGATTGCGGCTTCACTTCTATAATATACGGGTCGTTTTGAAACTGAATATCTAACCAAGCTCGACTTAAGACGATGGGTTGCTTGCTTCTCAGAACATAGTTGATAATCGTTCTGGGAATCTTTTTACTTTGGAGTAATAATTCGGAACTTAGAACATCTATCGTACCGTTCGCGCTACCTTCGGCTCGAATAACCCAGTTCCTATTTTCTTCCAGAACTAAAAGTCCTTTTTCTGCACCCGTATTTTGAATTAAGTTTTGCATTAATTCGGAAAGAAGTTTATCGAGCCGGATTTCGCCGGAAACTGCTTGCGATGCTTTTAATATCGTGGTTAAGTCCAGTGTATTCGATCGATTATTGTCAGTGGACGAATGTGTTTCGCGCAAACTTATAGAATCCATCTTTTTAGCGGAATTGGATTTTCGAATATAGTGTCCGTAATTCTCTTCAAGCTGTTTTACCTTTGCCGTAGCTCCCCAACTAGAATATAAATAAACCGCCTCGGTCATGTATGCAGTCGCGGCTTTTTCGATATCGTTAGCGATATAGAATTTTGCAGTGTATTCGTTCACTAACGCTTCATTGATTGAAAAGCCGGCTAGATGCGATTCTTTTACCGCCTTCTCGAAATAAGCCCCAGCTTGGTTTTGTCTACCCTCCAACTGAGCCTCTAAAGCGGAAACCAACAAGTCGTGGGCTAAGAAATTCACCGGGTTTTTTTTACTGTAATATCGCAACAAAAAACGATTCAATTTATAAGCTAACCTAAACTTCAGGCTTAGGGATTTCTTGGTCGAAATTTGATACGAAAGACAAGATAGCACAAAATAATAACGAAGTTGAAAATCGAGCATATTTCCCAAAACTTCCAATACGATCCGGAATCCTTTCCAACCGTGCGAGAGCGCGGCCTCCCAATTTTCGTGCATGAAGCTCTGAATCATTTTTAAGGTATGATAATAAGTGCGAATCGTAAAATTCCCGGGAGTTAGCATTTCCCTTTCGTAATCCTCCTCGTTAAAAGAATATGGATCGGCGGAATTATTATCATTAATCGTTAAATTATTTAAAAAATTCAGGATAAAGTAATGATTCAGAATCACCTCTCTATCTTTGTGTTTTAAATACATTTCGTAGATCTTTTCGTTCTCCTCCAAAATGGATTCCAGATTCTTATCCGTGAAGAAGATGCTTTGGATTCTCGAAAAAGTCATCGAATAATCGGCCCAATTAATTGTACCTGCCTCGAGAGCAGTTTTTAAAGCGGTGTCGACGTACCACTTATGCTCACGCATGGGCAGCACCCAATGTATATTAAAATTTCCGATTGCAAAGTGAACTTTCGCTTTTACGCCTATATCGTAATATTTTTCCGAAAGTGTCTCGGCTAGTTCTGCGAATTTAAAGGCTCCTTCCAATTCTTTCGTCACTCCCGACATTATTACCGCAGTCATTGCGTAAGCGAATCCCGAGTAAATCGAATTCCCGTATTTTAAACAATGCAGGGCCATTAGTAGACTGATATAGCCCATTAAATCCGGAAAAACTTGGTATGAGGAAGGGACTAAATCGTAAATGATTGCACATACGTTAAAAACGCGCTTGTCGGTGATTTCGGGTAATTCCACCAAATCTCTGGCTTTTTTAGCTCCCAATCGAATTCTAAATCGAGCGTAAAGAAGCGCTATATGAGCTTTCTTAACGTTTTTCGGTATCGTGATACCTAGATATTTAAGAGCTTCAATTCCGATCTCGATTCCTTCCCGATGTCGATTCAATTGATAGAGTAAATTAAGATAAATTTGATATATTGCGGTTTTATGGTCCTGTCCGATCGCATTTTCCAATACTATTTTTACGTCCCGCTCGCAGTCCTCAAGGAGGGCTGCGCTATATTCGCAGGCGGCTTTTTCGGAATACAATTCGAAAGAAATTTCATACTGGTTCTTCCAGTGGGTTTCGTTTAAAAGGGAGATTCCTTGCTTAAAAAAGTTGATAGCGCTATTATACGCACTCGAATGTTTCGCTTTTTTACCGGCGAATAGATTAAGTTCGGTTAATTTATTCTTCTCTGAATCTTCGACTAATAGTCCGGAGCCCAGGTTAAATTGGTTTACGATGGAGAATATCCGTTCTGGCAATTGGCTCGATTCGGTCCGATCAAGCAATAATCGCCCTATGGTCAAATGAACTTTTTTTTTGTGTTCCTCGCCGATACCCGAATAGGCCGCCTCCTGGACCTTGTCATGTAGGAATTGAAAATTCGTATCGAGCATAATATCGATTTCGAATTTTTGCCGATCGGGATCCGCTTTGTTCTCCGGAGACGTTCTTTGGAGTAGTTTATAGTTATTGTCCAACGGAAGAATTAATCCTTCTTCAACCGATTTCCACAAGTCGATTAACGTATCTTGTTCGTTCTTTTCATAGACGATGGAAATGATTTTAAGGGAAAATTGGCTACCTACACAACTACCCAATTGTAGAATTCTTCTAGTTTCCTCCGGCAATCTCCCTATCTTCTGAGACATTAGGTCGACTACGTTACTCGTAACGTTTTTAGATTCGATACTTCGAATGTCCCAAATCCATTTTCTTTTTGCAAAATCAAAGTAAATCAAATTATCTTCATATAGATTTTTCAGAAATTCGTTAACGAAAAATGCGTTTCCCCCCGTTTTCGAGTAAATGAGGTCGGACAAAGGAGTTAAAAGTTCTCGGTCCGTTGACGCAAGTGATTCCATGGTTAGATCTCTTACGTGTTCACTCTTTAGCGGATTTAATGCGATCGATCTAACGGAACTTCCTGATTTTCGAATTTCATCTATAGTCAACGAAAAAGCGTGAGTTCCATCCACTTCGTTTTCTCTAAAAGCCCCGATCAGGAGAAAATATTTCTCCTCCGCTCCGGTGAGTAAAATTTTGATGAGATTAAGCGAACCGGAATCCGCCCATTGAAGATCATCGACAAAAATTACCAACGGATGTTCCCGGTTCGAGATAGCCCGAATAAAACTCTGGAAAACCTGATTTAACCGATTAATCGATTCTTGAGCGCCCAATTCCGGCACGGCTGGTTGCTTTCCTATAATCAGTTCGAGTTCGGGAACTATATCGATTAAGACGCTTGCATTCGGTTGCAAAGCGTTCAATATTATTGTTTTCCAATTCTCCAATACATCTTCGCTTTCGGTCGCTAGGTATTCGCATAAATCCTTTAGTGCAAAACGAATCGCATAGTAAGGAATATCTCTTTGGAACTGGTCGAACTTTCCGGAGATAAAAAGCCCTTTTTTTTCCGTAATCGGTTTGTGAACTTCATGGACCAAAGCCGATTTTCCAACGCCGGAATATCCTCGAACCAACAAAAGTTCACTGGCTCCTTGACTAACTCTTTCGAAAGCGCCCAGTAAAATTTCTATCTCTTCGGAGCGTCCGTAGAGCTTTTGAGGAATTTGGAGGCTACCGGATGAATCTTCGAGTCCTAAGGGGAATTCCGAAATTTCTCCCCCCTGGTTAAGATTCCGAAGACAGCGTTCTAAATCGGCAGCGAGTCCCAAGGCGGATTGATATCTATCTTCGGCGGCCTTTGAAATCAGCTTCATAACGATATTAGAAAGTTGATGTTCGACGGAAGAATCCAATTCGTGAGGGCTTGGCGGGACTTTCGCTATATGGCTATGGATGAGATCGATAGCGTCGTCCGATTTAAATGGAGGAGCTCCCGTCAGCATCTCGTAAAATGTAATGCCCAAGGAATAGAGGTCGGATCTGTTATCGGTACTTCGATTCATTCGTCCGGTTTGTTCCGGCGCTATATAGGCGAGTGTTCCTTCCATGGTGGCAGTAGCGGAATAGCGCGCTTTTTCTCTACTTAATCGGGTCGATAATCCGAAATCAGTTATATAAACGCTTCGGTCATCGTTTACGATAATATTAGCGGGCTTGATGTCCTTATGAATGACACCCTGTAAATGTATCTCACCCAATATTTTGCTTAATGGTATCGCTATTTCAAGAAATGATAATGAACTCGATTTCCCTTTTCTAATTATATTTTGCAGGGAAATCCCGTTTAGGTTGATCAAAATAAGAGCATATCCGTTCCCATGCCGACGCAATTCTAGAGGTTTGACGACTCCTTCAATGGTTAGCTCCTTACTTAATTCGTATTCGTGCCGAATCCGAGCTATATCCCTAGTATCCGGATATTCCGCAGCTAAAACTTTGATGATGAAGGAGAGCGACCTATCCGTTTTAGAAACCGCTCGATACACGTTCGTGCTGGAATTCTCTTGAATTGTCTCGATGATGTCAAAATCGTCCAACACGTTCCCGTATCCCCTAAATCTTTCCTAAGTGTACAATATTCTATTTTAGAATTTATGAGACATGAATCAGGCCGGTATTTTTTTCCGTTTTGAGTTAAAGGAAAGCACCATATCGAATTCCGATCAGCCTTTTTGGTAGCGTTTAAGTAGACGCAAGACTTTAATTAAACTCCTAAAAATAATCAATCATTTTAGAAGATTTTTGAGTCGTTATATGACCGAAGCCGTATGCAAAAGGGGAATATCGGGAATAATAAGCTATGAAATCGTTCGTACGTAAAGTATTCGGATAAAAGTTATTGACTACTGAGGAAGAATTTGGTCAATCAGGGATCGGTTCTTACGCGAAAATCGTGAAACCGAACGATCGTGATGCCTTTAAGGCATACTTTCGCCAAACCTGCATAGCGCATTAAGCGTTTCAATCCGAACTTTGCATTCGACTATCGATCTTTGACTTGAGAAAAGAGCGGCTTTCAATCGTCCTCCTCCTCCGGCAATAACGGTTCTATAAAATAGGCAATGAATTCCAGCTTCCCGGTCATACCGGTCTTTCGGTAAATTGAGAGAGTTTGATTCTCTATAGTTCTCAGACTTTTTTTCCGGATAGCGGCAATTTGCGGATTCGAAAACCCTCTTAACAAATACTTGGCGAGTTCTTGTTCCGACGGAGTTAATTCCCACCTGCCGAATTGAAGCTTTACCGATCTCCAAAATTCCTCTCCAAGTTGAGTTCCTCTCGGAAAGTTCAATTTCATAGTCTGCCTGCTCAGACTTATCTCCGCTTCCTTGACTAATTTTCTCGCATTCGACAGTTCCAAATATAAATTAAAAAAAATGACTATACTGGATATCCCCAGGAGGACCTCGATGAAATTAACTTGAACGGAAAATCCGGTTTTATAGAAGGAGATTTGTTCAATGGAAAGAACTTCCATTACTATCCAGACGACGACGAACGCGATATATAATAAATATAAACTGGATATTATCCTGAAGTTATTTTTCATAAATCAAACTCAATCGATATAAATCCGCAAATTAAAGTCGGCGTTGATAAATGAATAAGTAATTCCCGCAATTGCGGATAGTACCTATATACAATCGCCTTGGACATGTTAAACTCCCTTTCGCACGCTTCACTCCGCTGACTTCACAGTATTGCGTCTGCTGATAAGAATAGTAGTTTGTAGCGGCATTCAGATATTTTCAAACGAAAATAATAGTACGAATCGACTTTAAGGTAAATTTTTATATCATTCTTTCCGGAGGAAAGTGCATTTGGAAATCAATACAAAATCCTGGATAATGGATTATTACGACGAAAACGAGATTCATTTCTACAGAAAGCGAAAGACCTATTTTTCAGGAAAGACTCAATTTCAAAAAGTGGAATTTGTTGAACTGCCTTCTATCGGTGAGACCCTAATCATCGACGGGGAATTACAATCCGCAGCGCAAGATGAATATATTTATCATGAATCATTGGTCCATCCCGCATGCTTGCTGAATAAGAAAACCGAACATGTTTTGATAATCGGCGGCGGAGAGGGTGCCACGCTAAGAGAAGTACTGAAATATAATACGATTAAATCGGTGACGATGGTCGACATCGACAAGGAGTTGGTTCAACTTTTTTCCCGGAAAATGCAAAATTGGCATAAAGGAGCTTTTCAAGATCGCAGAGTTAATTTGATCTTTGAAGACGGTCGTAAATATTTGGAAGCTACGAACGAACGCTTCGACGTAATCATCTTGGATTTAACGTCTAGCTTTGGCGAACGGGTCGAGGAGAAATTCGATCCGATTCTCAATCTATATTCAAAACAATTCTATTCTATCTGCTCCTCGAAGCTGAAGAAAGACGGAATTATCGCGATTCAGGCCTTAGAACTCACTCCTGCCGACTGGTCTGAGCACGCAGTGATCCGAAGATCTTTAGCCACCGCGTTCAAACATGTCTTGAGCTACACGGTTTTTATTCCCTCATTTTACACTACCTGGGGATTTCTTCTCGGCTCCCAGAGTCATAGCTTTGAGACTCTTTCTCCCAAGAAAATCAATAGCATAATCGCCGAAAAAAAATTGGAGTCGAAATTATGCTCATTCGACGGCAATGCTTTTATCGGGACAACCAATCTGCCGAAAGACCTACGGAAGAATATTATGAGTAAAGGCAGTATTATCGAAGATGATAAGCCGCTTACAATTTATCCGAAAGAAATGGAGTGAAAGCGATCTCCGAACAATTCGATTGTTGTAGTTTGAATTAACCGATTAAAGGAACGGTACCTTTTAGAAAATCTAATATGTTTGAAAATACTTGGATAGATTGAAATTCTGGAAATACATGAAAGTAATTTCAATTCTAGTCCCCCTCCTCTTATTTCTCCTTAATTGTTCAGCGAGCACAATCCAGGAAAAACCGGAAAATAAGAACGGTCGGACCATAGTCGTTCTCAAAGACCCTTTCATTTCGATAAAAATCGATAGCTTACGTACTTTAACGGAAGCTGCTAAAGGAGAGGAAAAGAACGTCGAAAAAATTGAGAAAGAGAAGTTGAAGTTTGCAAAATGGATTAAATTAAACTTAAATAATAAACTTTTTCAATCTAACCTGCGTTCGGAGCCGATTGACAATCCGGACTACACTGTCGGTATCGAAATAAAGGATATGGGTGAAATCCGAGGATCCGTCGTCGCATGGAGCATCTTTACCGGGATAACGACCGGATTACTTGTTGCAGTCATCACGGGCCATTCCGAATTAGGAGCCGGCGTTTTCCTGTACGAGGTTGTAGAAGAGAGTTTATTTCCCATCGTAGCGCTGACTTTGTTATACGAATATACGTGCATAGTCACTGCGCAATACATCGTCGAAGATTCCCAAGGAAATATCGTCTTTAACGAGACCTATAACGCATTCAGAAATAAAGGATTCTATAGAAAGATACGAAAGGAAGATCATCATTTGCGGGAGATGGTAGTGAAAGCGAGCTTGGATGATGTAAATTCGGATTTTACTAAGGAATTCCGGGAATTCCTTAGTAAGCCTAAGCCTTGACTCAACTAAAATCGCGAAATTCCGACTTCCAAATATAAATATGCCAAGAATAAGCTATCGACAGAGAATGGAGTGAGATTAATGGCTTCTACTATGGTTCGCCGAGACTATACTGCAATTCTGAAGTAATATTCTTGTAAAGAGTTTTTATTTCAGTCGATTATATTGAAATGTGCAATCTTTCCATTAAGAAGATGCCGTAGAGAATCGGGCTTAGTCGAAAAGAATTTATGGGCTTCGAATAGCATTATGTTTTTATAATAGAGTGCATTCTAATTTCATAGGATTGGAATGCTTTCTTTTTTTGTCGCTCGAACGCATTTCTATCGATACTGCCTATCCGACTTTATTCGAATCCATTGATTTAAGATATTCTCTTGAATCTTTAGTTCACAATATTTTCTTACGTGCCTAACCAAGATATGGCCAATCTACTATGAACCCGATTAAAATACGATCCGGGCGGTCGATCTCGTTTTTCAGCGACTATTCATTTAACTGACAATCAGCCAAATTCATTGCAAATCTTTCAAATGTCTTCAGCCTATTATTTACGCTCAACTTGCGTATTCCAGGGAAACCTATGCTATTATAAAAGGATATCGTTCAATGAAAGGTATCAATAAATTTCCGAAACGAGCGATAAAGAATTCGGAAACTTTAATCTCCTGCTTATTGTCAATTAGCCGTTGACAATATTATCCGATTAATAAATATTTTCTTGATAAAATTGGCTTCTTAAGATTATTTCATCGCGGAGTACAATTATGGAAAAAATGCACGAGGAATATGCGGCTTACTATAACGCTCGGATGCGACGATTCGAAGGGAATCCCCTCTACTCTCGTTCGTTTATAGCGGAAAAAAGGATGTCCGACGCGATTGCAGGTTGTTCGAAGCTCGAAGATTTTCGCCTAATAGTCGAGAAAGAGCATCCTGAAGTTCAATGCGCTATCGCACTTGTAAAAGACCAAGAGACGGCAAGACTCGCTCATTTTAAAAGAACGGAAGAGCCGATTCGAGCAATCTCTTCCGAGCGAATTTTGAAAGAGATCGACGAGGCAAAATCGGCGATGGATGTGCCGACAATAATCTCGAAAATCGACCAGGAAGTCTCCATTCTTATAACGGTCGATAATTTTATAAGCGGATTTTATTTCGATTTTACGGCGATAGAGAATCTTATCGTTGCCGAAGCCATTAAGGACGAGGTTCCTAAAGAGTGGTATCAGGAAGTAACGGACAGCATCGCAGAGCAAATCAAAGACCATGCGGAATTATTTCGAAAAACGACGTTGCCGAATAATCGAAATTATAAGCCGGATTGGAATTACGATTACGGCCTGATTTGGGAAATTCGTCACAGAAGAAATATTCCGTTTCCGGATGATGTTGTTAAACGAAGAATTGAAGATCATAAACGATTGATCGGAATTTCCTGAAAGGAAAAATAATATGCCTATTGATAAGATGATGTCCGATCCGATGTTAGGAACTTTCCGAAACATGGTTCAGGAATGTAAGGATAAAAATTTGTCCGGCCCGGCTTTCGACAGCATGCTTGCCGAAATGAATAAAATGGAAAAATACGCCGCCGATATGGACGACTTTGGTGCGTTTAGTGCCAAACTTATGACCGAGGGATGCTTTGCGAATTTTAGCGCCGCATATTCGCAAGTTCTCGCCGGGTCAGCAAAAAGCGCATCGCAATCTTCCGGCTCCGATATCGATGAAGATGAGGGTTTTCTAAAGCAAACGCTTTCAGCCTATCAAAGCGCTCTGGACCGTTATGAGGATGACGTAAAAAAAGGGATCATGAAACCGAAAACGGCCGCATTGCTACGTGTGGGAGTTCAGGCGGTAATCGATCTGGGTAAATCTGGAATAACCTATCCGGTGTTTCTCCGCCTGCTGATCGAAAAAGGTCTGGACAAAGTTATGGAAGGATCCGCTGTCCTTCGAGACGGGCTCGTTACGGATATTGATTGGGCTAAATTTTATAATCTTCCTCTCTATATTCAAAGGGGAGAAGAAATTTTATCAAAATTCGACGAACTAGCCGCGAAAGCTACATTTAAAGTTCCCGATAGTTTCGAATTCGGATTAGCTAGGCGTGAAATAGAATGGAAGCATGAGCCGGCGATTATTAAGTGGAAAGCCATTACCGAGCGTTGGGAAAAGTTGATCGATATAGTTAACGATTGGCTTGATTCGTATACTAATTTTGCCCCGAAAGATGAACGATGGGTGGATCCGACAAACCCTTCGGCAACTCCTAAAAATATTCGCAGAACGAAGGAACTCAGTCCTTTTAGGCTTAGGGAGCGGGAGAGAATACTCAGCGAATCCTTTAATCTATCTTGGAACGATATCTTCACTCACGAAACGTATCTTCTCGCTTGGACAAACGTGGATGTTTCTATTTCTGCGTCTAAGATTGAACTTCTTAAAAAAGCTTATCCACTTTGCAAACCGGGTGGAGCTCCTACAGAAGAACTAATCAAGGAAGCGGAAGGACTACATGCGACTAAATCGGATTGGCGAATTGCCGAAAGAATCGCGGTCGGAGAAAAAATGAAGGCGAAGTATGACGAACTTTACGGTGCAGGAGCTTATGATAAGGAGTTCGGAAGCAAATAGTGTTGTACTCTACGATTGATATCGGAAGCCTCTTTTCCTACTGCAAGAAATAGGTTCTAAGTAAACTCGAGTAGCGAAATAAAATTCGAAATCCAATCGTTTCGATCGTAGCGTATTGCGCCTAACACTGAAACGGCCGATTCTCCCCACACTTTTTCATTGACGTATCCTTTGCGTACTCCATATTAATGCGTCTTTAGACGGGAATTGCAGGGTCTTACCGGATCCGCCTTGAATAAACGGAGTCGGCTAATAGTGCATTACACTTTCTCGAAACACCAAATCTACCGAATAGCATTCACAATTCTAATAAGCCCTTTAAAGAGCATTTTTCGTAGAAAGGAAGAAGAGCGGCAAAGTTTAAACGGTTTTCGTTTCTTTGCGATAACGTTTGTATTATTCTATCATTTTTGGTTAGTCGGAAAGAACTACGTAGCATTTCCTCAATGGCTGGATAGAATTTTCTTAAATCTTTCCTCCGGTGTGGATCTGTTTTTTATTTTAAGCGGATTTTTGATTTATGGCGAACTTCTAAAGAGTTGGAAGATTCAGAAAGAGCTGAATCTTCCGACGTTTTACAAAAACCGAGTGTTCAGAATTTTTCCTGCGTATTATTTATTTATAGCCATCACATTACCAGTTACCTATTCGACTCTTAAGAATTTACTGGATAATCCCTTTTTTCCTGTAGCGGATAAAGAAAAGTTCCAGCTACAGTTATCGAATTGGTTTTATGACTTAATTTATTTTTCTAATTATAAATACGGAATAAACGGACATACCTGGTCCTTGGCGTCAGAATGGCAATTCTACTTGATACTTCCCTTACTCTGTTTGACGATCTTATTCAAACTACGCAAGAGATTAAGAATTGCATTTCTTGTTCTATTATACTTTATTCCGTTGGGATTTCGAATATTCCTCCATCAGGAAGTTCTCGAGGAAGGTGAATATTTCACACGAATTTATTACCCTCTGCATACTCGATTTGACGCATTTATAATCGGAATGCTTTTGGCAGAATGGTTGGCCGAAAATCAAAGCAAGCGTTTCAATGAGGCGTTTCAGGTTCTGTTAATAATCATTAGCCTATCGGCCTTGGTTTTCGCGCATTATCTTATATTCGAACCTAAAGACATCCTTTTTCTATCTTTTAGATTCAACATATTGAATGTAGGATACGGGATACTGATTGCACTTTCATTGATTTCAAATTCTTTGCTGAGCAATTTTTTTTCGTTCGGTTGGTTCATTCCCATAACCCGAGTCAGCTACGGAATGTATCTATGGCATCCGTACGTTGCATTTAAATACGCCGGAGAATTGAGTAAGGAGGCTTTTTTTAATAATAATAGTATCGAATGGAGCGGCTTTCTGCTTTTATTCTTTAAAGTTTACTTAAATACATTCTTAATCGCCGTACTTTCATATTGCGCGTTCGAATACTGGTTTCTTAGGATGAAAAAATCCTTATCCGGAAAATCCGCCGGATAAAAAGGCAAACAATTCAAGAATCCTAGCGCCTTTGTAACTAAGGAAAATCGAAATATACGCTCGCAAACCATTTCGAGTTCGAGAGTTTGTCGGCAAGCTAAACGCACAAAGAAAGTGTAAAATTTTAGTACTAGCTCCCAGGATATCGATCGACTGCCGTAAAAAGCGACGACAAACAAAACCTTTTACCAATAGGAATTTTTCACGGATGCGTTTAAGTTTTTGGGGATGTTGATCTTCGAAATAACATCGAGTAAGACCGACATCCCCAATTCGATCTACGCTGACGCGGGCTTCGCGACTCCTTTTTTAATCGGAGCTTCCGCCGGTTTTGGCGAAAAACCGTTTACAGTATTCGATAATTTTGAACGAACTTCGTTCCAATTTTTTTCGATCGTCGCATTGGTTTCCTTAACGCTATCCACGACTTTGACGGTTAGATCGCGAAGACGAACGGACGACTCGCTTTTATCGGCTGCCCCTTTAGCCGCCAAATCGTCGAAGCCTTTCTTAATCGTCATTTTGGTGTTTTCGATCCTTGCCTGCCCCGCCCTTATAATACCTATACCAGCATTCACGATATTCATCATTTCCAGGTTCATTGAATTCCTCCGATGTAAAAACTCTGAGTTTATACATTCCGAAAAAGAAAGAGTCAACAAAAATCGGCTTCTTAGAGAGTAATTAAAAGTATTTCGAATGTAATAAATCGATTATATTGGTCTATTTCCCAACTGTAACTAATTTATGAATGAACGATTTATAAATGTTACATATTGTTTTGATTTATAAAAGAATCCATGTAGCGTTTTCAGCTACTTTTTCATGCTCGATAAATTTCCAACTGCGTTCGTTCCGCAGTTGGAATCGACGGAGAAATGATTAGAGATATGGTCTTTGAAACTAAGGGACAAAGATTCTGGGACTCGAAAGCTCCATTCACCCGGTACTAATCGGATAACAGTTCTCAATATCCGGCTTTAGTAACGGTAAATTTTATAGAAAGTTCGGGATTCGAAGTCTGGAAAGTACCCCAACTTACTCTCCCGAAAGCAACGGCATAGCAGAGGCATTTGTAAAAACATCCAAGAGGGATTCAGTTGTGTAAACAGCTTAGACAGATACGGAGGAAGTTTTTCAGAAACTTCACAGTTGGATGGACAGCTACAACAATTTTGCTCCTAATAAAGGACTTAAGATTATGTCGCCAAAGGGTTTTATCGAATACAAGAGCTCTCTTGTTGCTTCCCATACAGCTGCACTGCATCCTTCGAAATTGCGACCACATCCGCCTGCCAACTCTTAATCGCATTTTTATCATACACAAGCTTGATTTCGTCTATTACATATCTCAGATCCTTCTCGAATTTCCTCTCTTGTCTTTCCGACACCAATCCCACAGATTGTAGATCATGAGCTATATTTTTGAAGATGCCGCCTTCCACTTCCGCAACCGCTCCGCTCAGCGATGCCGTCAATGCATGGATCATTCCTTCCATTCTAGGCAAGGAAAGCATGGCTCCTCGCATGCCTAGTTTAAGTATTTTGGGCGCCTCCTGCTTTGCAGGACCGGGCTGCTTCGGGTTCGCGTAGTCACGCTCATCCAACACATCTTGTGTTGTCAGCCTGACCTGCATTTCAATCGGGTGTTGGACTGAAGCCCTACGCATCCCTGGCGCGCTACTTAGTCCGCGATCTTGTCTTCTTTTAAGTTTAACCAGACTTCTTCAAAGAAACGTTGTCAATGTTCAATATCCTATTTTAGGATTCTTCGCACTGCCGGTGCAGTGAACGTTAACTCTTAAGCCATAATCGAATTTAATACATATTTCTGAGATATTCTGAATACATCCTCTTTAGTTCTCGCAAGCCTCAGGTTTACAATCTCCTCTATTCAACTTAACAGAAAAATCATCTGCTTCTTTAGTTTTTGTACGCATAAAAGACAAAGAAAAAATCCTCGAATTTCTCGACGCATTCTTGATGAAACGGAAAATGTGGTAAACGGGGGACCTGCCATCTTTAACGGGTAGCAACCGGCAAAGAATACTATGAAATCAATCAACCCACAATTCAGCACCTACGATAAAAGAAAGAAATTCGCAACTGAAGAGTCGGAAGATGTTCGTCTCTACGACAAAGTAAAAGCTAAGAACGAGAAATCTATTTCATTGGAAGACTACTTAAAAAATCGTCAGTTAAAACCATGAAAATAATAGTCGACGTCAAAGACGAAAAAGCCCTTTTCCTTATGGAAGTCTTGAAAGGATTCTCTTTTGTCAAAAAAACTGAAGCGCTGACCGAGCCAAAAGCGAAGGCCCTCAAAGAGTTTAAAGAAGCCGTAAAGCAAGTGAACTTGGACAAACAAGGTAAGATCAAGCTCAAATCAATTCGTTCCCTGTTAGATGAAATTTGAAATCCTATACACCGATCTTTTCAGTCGGGAATTAAAAGCCTTATGTAAAAAGTATCGTTCCATTAAAAACGATCTTAAAAAACTCGTCGATTCTATGGAGAAAAATCCAGTCCAAGGAGTCTCACTCGGAAAAGATTGTTACAAAATCCGACTCGCAATCTCTTCCAAAGGAAAGGGTAAATCCGGAGGAGCAAGAGTCATCACTTACCTCTATCTCTCTGGGAATAAGGTCTACTTTCTTTCCGTTTACGATAAGTCCGAAAAAGAAAATATCTCCGACAAAGAACGAGAGGATTTATTAAAGCTCATTCAATCCTAAGAATATCACCATGATTTCATCCACAATTTCCGCAAAAGATCTCGTCTCGCAATGGGGCATCTAGGTGGGGCAATTCCCCACTAGCAAAGAGCGTCGAAACGCCTTATCATTCAAGTAGGACAGCCGGATGTCTTTTTTTAGCAGCGGTAGAAGTAAAAAACGGTAAAATTCGGTAAAAAAAGGGACGGAAATCGGGCTTTTTTAATGGTCGGACTAAATTGGCTTTTCGTTCCAATCGGTTGAGAAACTCAAAGGGGCAAATCCCCTCTATTGAGGACCACCACTCACCGTCCGGCGGAGGAGCAAGGCTCATCTCTTGTGTGGTGCTCGCAAAAGAGGTCGTCTTTCATCTCTTCATTTATAATAAATCAGAAAAAGCGAATATTGCAGATTCTGAACTCAGAGACTTTCTGAAGGAAGTGCAATAAGGATTCGTTTTAAAGACTTGTGGACAAGCCAGAGTAAAAATGCCTGGCTTCCTGGGGCGAATTATTTCTATACTTTTATACGATTTAAATAAAAGTGATCGAGAATGTATTATAAATTATCGATTCTAGCAAATATCGCCTTTCTATTTTACTTCATATATAGTATTAAGACGGAAACCCAGACGGAGTTTAAAATCTTATTCTTAAAAACACAAATCTTAGCCCAGAAACGAAGAAAGAAAAAATTCCATACCAAACCATTCCAACGACTAACCCTTCTTCTTCTTTCCTACGTTCTTCCTGATTGGAAAGCGAATCTGGCTATCGTTTCTCCGGACACCCTTCTCAAATGGCGGAAAGAAAAGTTCAAAATCTTCTGGGCAATGATTTCCGGAAGAAAAAAACCGGGTAGGCCAAATACCCCCTGGACCCTAATCAAGCTAATCAGAAAAGTCGCTAAAGAAAATGGGATCTGGGGAGCAACCAAGCTTCACGGTCTACTTAGAAAACTCGGATACGATATCTCCGAACGGACTGTCTCTAAATACATCCCTAAACGACCTCCAGATCCGAAGAAAAGACTTTTATGGAAGCAATTCTATTCTCTGCACGCCGATGCTATGCTTGCTTCAGATACTTTTACCGTTTATTCCGCTAATTTTAGTAAAATCTTTCGGGTAGTTTTCTTCCTTCATGTCGGATCAAGGCAGATTTTGCACTTCGATATCCACACCAATCCGACCACTAGATGGATGAGGAGGGTTCTGAAATGCGCGATTCGAAAACAAGAGAAAAGGATCAGCTACTTCCTTTCCGATAACGATCCACTATTCGGAAAACGATTTACTAGGTATTTGGAAAGAATCGGAATTAAGCATAAAAAGACCGCAAGAAAGTCTCCATGGCAAAATTGCTATGCGGAACGGTGGATTAAAACTTGCAGGAACGAATTCTTGGATTTCTTTATTCCGATCAACGAATACCATCTTAGAAAAAATTTAGATGAGTTTATTCATTTTTACAATCACCATAGAACCCATTTGGCCCTGCACAAGGACACTCCTATCCCGTCCTGTATTCTGGAAAGGCCACCCGATGCCAAACTCGTTTCTACCCCGATTCTCGGTGGACTATATCATACTTATTCTTACAAAAAAACCGCGTAAGAAATATTTAACAACCGATATTAAATAGCATTCGAAATTCCGAATACGAAAAAGCCATGCCCTGAGCGAAACAGAATGCTCCTCTAACTAACCTCTTTTTTAAAACTAAAAAGAAATTCTTTCATTTATTCCACCAATATTACCGGGAATGGAACATTTAATTTTCGTTATATTTTAAATTAATTCCGTTATTTTAGTTTTTGCGAGGCACAGGTTTCCGTCTTCTCAAATCTCATCAATCCGTAGGACCCCGTGGAACACTATAGTTCCCTTCTACATCCAGGGCATCTTCGTACGATTCTTTGCATTCTTGCAGAGTTTTGGTGGCGGGAGCACCCATTCCCAAGCGCCTTCCTGAATTGATATCGAATATTTTAAAAGCATATCCTTGAGGTTTGTCTAACTTTATCTCTATGACTTCTTTTTGGTCATTTGCGATATAAAGATTATCATCTATATAATTAATAATCTTAAGGTTAAATGTACCAGGAATTTTAGCGAAAGAAAAAGTTAATATTTTTTTATAAGGATCTATATATAAACAACTCTGCAAATAAGTTTGCTTAAACTTGCCCGATTGGTGAGCGTAGGAAATTATATTTCCCCCGCCAGTGAAAGCAAAAGCAGTATTCAATTCTTTTGCGTCCGAAATGATAAAGTTATCGCTATAATATTTTTCGTAAGGAGTTTTCTCTTTACATGAAATGTTAATACAAGCAAGTAAAAGAAGTACTATTGGTTTAATAATAAATCCCATATATCGAATTTTCCAAAAAGTCAAATTCATTAGCCTTGCCAGTATACTCATTCCTTTCCCCATTATTGTTATAATCATACATGACTCCACCTTTCTTATACAATATCCAGAAGTGATTTGGACCTAACGTACTGTCCGTATTCCCCCAGACCTGGATCGCGGCTCCTTCCGGTAAACTTTTTACAAATTTGTTCCAGGCGTCTATATTAATCGGGTTTGTTACACCTACGATTTTTCCGTCCTTGAACGATAGATCTGGGAAGTTATTTTGCAGAGTAATTCCAGTCGGGTCAAAGGATTTTGAAAGTCTATCTTCAAATCCTCGCATCTTACCCATATCAAAAACAGGCGCTCCACCACTCATTCTTACGTCACCATTCTGCATTTTGTTGATCATATATTCACCAAAGCTAAGGTTCGTTTTATGAGTAAAGATCGCTTGCGTATAGTTCGATAACACTCGGCATATTGCTCCTGACATCTTCCCGGCCAATTCTCGGCTCGAAACCAATTTTCCGGATTTATCCCTCTGAAACACAAATTCTTTCACGGATTGCGCATCTCGTAGCGCGATCACGTCCGAGTTTCCGTCTCTCGTCCGAAGTACTGACGATTTCTGAACTTCAAACTCCCCTTTGGTAAGTTCCCCGTTCTCATATTTCGTCGTAAGTGTCCGTATCTTATCTTTCGTTTCCTCGAAGACTGCCGATGCACGTTTCACTAACTCAGGGTTCGGACCGAATTTATCCGCTCCCATCTGCCGGACCATTTCCAAGAGGGTCGATGACTGAGCCGTCATTCCTTTACCGCTTCCTTGTCCGTTTATTACTGGATCCGTGTATCTGAGTAACGCTTCACCTCTAGCACGAACCGATTCTTCCGTTGGCTGTCCGAAAATATTCGTCTCTATCTTCGGTATATTCGGTTTTTCAGTTACACGACGAATCGCTTCTTCAAACTGAGATTCGCTCATTAGTGGCTTTCGTAGATTTTGCGAAATGGGTGCCCCTTTACTTAACTCCAATTCCATTGCAGTACGGATTTCACTTTCTCCCGGCATCCCGGTAGAACCGAATCTCAAAATGTGATCCTTGTTTTCTGGATCGAAGTAGTTCGGTTTCTTCTCGATTGCTTTGATGTTTTCTTCCGCTGGATTTTTCGTATTCAAATACGAAAACCTACCCGTAAATTCTCCGTTCGGATTCTTAGGTAATACCGAAATCACTTCCTTGATTTTGTTTCGGATTTCTATATCCATCCCGGATAATCTCTGTGCCGATTTCTCAGAAGCTCTTACGTCTATTCCCCTATCACTCGACTTTAACAATTCCAAATAGCGACCACCCGCATTACCGCTTAATTTTGAAATACTAGCTGATATGTCTGCGATTTGATTCCGTAAGCTTACGTCTTTCGGGTTCAGTCTTGACGCGCTTTCCAAAGATTCTTTCTGCAATTGAAGTCTTCTCAACTCCTTGTTCAGCTTGCTTGCCTTTTCGTCTAGGTTCGAACGAACTTCGAAAAAGGAGGATGAAGCCAAGGATTGTATCTTCGTTTGATTTTTCTGTGCTTGCTCTCTAAGAGTCTTACTCGTTGTTTTTTCCGCTACTGCCAAGTCTTGTTTCGCACTGAAAAGCTTATCGCTTACATATTTCGAAAGTGCCTTCAGTCCCTTGATTTCCTCCGGTAAAAGAGTCTTATCCTTTAATCTTAGGCTCGTATCATCTAAGAGTTTCGTTAAATCCGATACCCTCTGCTTGGCTACCTCTTCCGTTTTCAGTAGCTCTACGAATTTCTCCGATCTCTTCGCAGCAGAGATACTTTCCGTCGCTCCCACGGATTCCGCAAACTTGTCTCTCTGGCTCATTAGGATTTTTAACTCTTGCAGCTTCGATTTCACTTCCTCATTCACGTCCGACTTTCCGAACCCGAAGAGTTTCTCAAAAAAAGTAGGGTTCTCTATCGCACCCTTTAACTCGGACGCCATTTTCTCGTTTTGTTCCGTTAAGCGAATCCCTTTATCTAGTTCGTAAGCGGACGAGTTCGGGTAATTATGAACTACAACTAGCTCATCCCCTACTTTAATAAAATAGTTATGATTCCCTTCGACTTCGATATTATACACTTTTTTGGACCGAATAACTTCTTCCACTTTGCGGATTCCGAGTGTTCCTTCTCTTTCAGTCTCCCAGTTCGTTTGATACTCTCTGCTATACGCATTCTCTCCGATCATCAAAGAGGCTGCCGATAATACCGAGCTTTTCGCTAAACGAGTCTTCAGTTTGGCTCGTCGGATACTCCGTTTCGTAATGCTTCTGTCTCCGGTTTTTAAGTCTTCCGCTTTCACCCAAGTGTTTCCTTCTACTCCTGAGTTTCGGTTCCGTTCTCCTGCGTTCAAGACTGCAAACGGGTGGTTCCACGTGGTCGTCACTGTAATATTGTTTTCATATCCAATCGTATGAACTGACTTCACATCGTGGACATACGTTTCCGTGATTCTTTTGACTTCTATCTCTCCTGTCTCTTCGTTAAGCGTATTGACTTCCTCTCCTACTTTCACCGAGTCGATTCTACGATTTCCCTTAGGAGTCGAGATCTCTTGAGAACCGTCAAAGCACGTAGATACTTTCCAATTTCCATCCTCGTCCATCGACATCAAACCACTGTCTGCAATCCCGAACGCTCTCTTGAAATCTCCGCCCAACCGCCTGAAAAACTTATCAAACGGATTTTTCGCTGAATCATTCACCAACTCTAATCGCTTACCCGATAATTCTGCGATTTCATATAGGTCCCCTCGGATTCTCTCTCCTGCCGGTCCGTTCAAGAGTTCTGTCTTATGTTCATCAAATAAGTCCAAGATCCTTTGAGCTCCGCCTTCCTGTTGCATGATGCTCACCCGATCCGATTCGCTGAGAATACCTCCGGTTACTAATGCCTTACCCGTAGGCTCTGCGAATTTCTCCCCTGTCCGATTAAAGAGTGCGTTCGAACTCTCCTGAACTCTCGAAAGCAGCATCTCATTCTGCCAGTTCTCATTCCCTCTTACTTTCTCGAATCTATGACTGTTTGTGTTGTACGATACCGATGCAGCACTTCCCCCTAAGATCTGACCCGACGCGGTGAATCTTCCATCATTCGAATACGTAAACGTTCCCCCATGGCCCCTCATGTTCGGAGGTGTGCTACCCTTACCGTAGTTATAATATCCTCCTACGCTAGCGCTTCCGTCCTTACTTGCGGATACAGAGAATCCTCCGTGATGAAGTCCGCTCTTATCTCCCCAGACATCCATTCCTCCGTTCGCTGTGTAGTTCCCACTCGCAAAATTATAATCGATTCCAAGATACCCTCCTCGAAGATTATAATTCAGATTCACGTCTAGTCCGCTTCCGGGAGTAAATGTCAGTCCTGCGTTAATCGGGAGCCTCCCTTCTCCGGGTAATGCAAAGACAACTCCTCCTCCCCAACCTCCCTTTTGGTTATCTGTTCCGTAAAGTATATCCGAGTTTTGATGAGGCGTCCAAGACACAAAGCCTGTAATCGGGATCTCTTTGTAAAGAGTCATTACGCTCAAGAGTCCGTTTACGAATCCGGCTACCGCTCCGTTCTTCCCTCCGTCTTTGCTACCCACGTATGTTTGTGCCGCTACATCCGCGACCACTGCAGTCGCTCTGATTAGGCTCGACGCATCTCCGGAAAGTGTTATCAGGTTCTTAAGGTCCTTGCCTATCGTCATCAAGGTTTCCACAAGTGTTTGACTTCCCGCTCCCGCAGAAAATACCGTAAGCGCCACGCTCGCAGCGATCTCTACAGCCTCTGCTGCTTCGTGGACTCTTTCTTCTCTTGCTCTCTTCTTCGCTTCTCTTTGATCGAATACACTCTGCAATAGCTGTCCGATTAGATGTTGTTCCGCTGGATCTCCGTTCGGGTCCAACGCTTTGCCGATCAAATCGAATACGAGAGCTCTCTCTTGTTGCTTCCACCAGTGTTTGTCCAGATCTCCCTGGTGAGATTGCGCCAACAGTGCGGAGCCTGTTATATTACTCGACCAGTCTTTCGTTTGTTTATAAAAATCCTTCGCTTGCCCGTTTGTAAATAGTCCGAGTGACCTCCCTATATCCGCCTGAGACGTGAGAAATCCTCGAACAAGTTGCATACTCAAGCTAGTCAATCCTCCCTTAAACAACGCCCGATCGAGGGCGCTCCCTCCTACACTGAGTATATCTTCCGTTAAATATAGTTTTCGTAGCTCTGATCTCGCCTGCTCTCTCGATACCATCTTACCGATCATATCCGCTACTTGGTTCACGTATCCTGGATCCAGTCCTTGTTGCTTCCCGTAGAGCTGTACCGCATCCTTCGAAATTGCGACCACATCCGCCTGCCAACCCTTGATCGCATTCTTATCATATACTAATTTGATATCGTCTATTACATATCTCAGATCTTTCTCGAACTTCCTCTCTTGTCTCTCCGATACCAATCCCACAGATTGTAAATCATGAGCTATGTTTTTGAAAAAACCTCCTTCCACTTCCGCTACCGCTCCGCCTAAAGAAGCTGTCATGGCATGGATCATTCCTTCCATTCTAGGCAAGGAAAGCATGGCTCCTCTCATTCCTAGTTCCATTTTCGCGTCTTTCATTCGGTAATATTCCGTTACCACCTGCATCACAAGTGCGATCTGGTCTGCCGGCATGTTTTGGACTCTCATCGCTTCCGCTACGATTTGACCGTAGGCCGCGTATTTATCATCTTTCCATTGTTGGATCGCTCTCAAGTCGTCCGCGTGGCTCAGTTTCATTTCGAGGCCCATAGCTCCGTTTAGAGTGCCTCCATCCAGAACCATATATTTCAGCATATTGTCGATCGGCTTCAAAATCCCTAAATGACGTTCCGCTGCCTTATACGCCTCGTGATCTAGATACGCACCCGCAAGAAAGGCCGCCGCTTCAGGAGTCAAATGGAAAGTGTTCGCAATCGATGTAGCGATAAAGCTTTGGACTATATTATGAGTTTCTTGTTTAATAAAATCCTGAACGCTGCCCTGTTGAAAAACCACCGTCTGGATATAGTCTGCGATCAAGTTCGCTGTATGTGCCTGAGCGGACGCGCTATTACTTGCCGCTTGGGAATTATAATTATTCACCGAATCCAGATGGTTCACAGAAGCCAAGATCGAACCCGTATAATTTCCGTTCGCAAAGAAATTATTCAAATTCTCGAACGTCCGACCCACGAACGAGGACATGATCTTATCCTCCCCGTGATCCCGATTTCCGTCGAAAATATTTCCTAAGCTGTTCGCACCCTGACCTAACGCAAACGTTGGACCATGGATCGTCAAATGCTGGGTCGAAGCTTCGAAGCAATACGTACTCGCGTCTTGGGAATTCCCGCAATCGTTCGCTTTTCCGCTATAAACCGACTGATCCAAGCTGATCGTACCCGACTGTTTATCGAATTGAACGTTGGAATATTTAAGTCTAGTGTATTGGTTGCAGGAGTCCAATTTTTCCCCGCATACGTTTTTCAAGAATGCGCCTATATCTGTTGCCTTGGAACCTGCACAATCGTTAACGTCGGTCCCGCAGGAAGTGCAATTCCCGCTGGAATTACAATGAACAAAATAGCCCCGGTTATCCACTAGATACGTAGTGTCCCCCACTTCCTTGGTGGAAAGATTCCCGTGATCTTTCAAAAGATTGCTTTCACCGTTCTGGGTAAAGGTTCTCTCGGTCTTCATGGAATCCGCGAGTTGCTGCATATAATTCGAACGAGCGTTCACAAGCGCGTTATTCGTGGAGGATAATAGACTGAGGTTTCCGACTCCTGTGCTGGCGTTCGAAAAAGAATCCGAAATCCCTTGGAGGACGGAAAAGCTAGGAAGATTCGCTCTCGCATCGACCCCTTCCAAAAACGAAAGAGCGGAATTGAAAAGATTCGAATGAGTTTTGGGATTTAGATCGAAACCGCTAGGGTTATCCGAAAAACTCGACCCCGTTTGGAAATTCTTAGGATTTAAGACACCGAATAGTTCCCGTGCGAGTAGTTCGCTATCCGACTGGTTTTTGGAATCCCTAAGTTTATTATTGGCCGCGGAAAAATCGCTATTCGCTTTCGATTGGAGAGCACTCATATTCGTGAGCCATAGCATTTCACTTTTTTGTAAACCGCTTAACGCATTCGAATAATCGCTTTGGGCCTGGGAAAGAAGACTCTGTTCCGTCTTCTGCCAATTCAAATACTGCGTCTGGTACGTGCTCACCTGAGAAGTCCAGTTGCTGATCGCCGGAAAAATGTTCCCGTTCCAATTATAAGCGAAACTTTGGAGTTGGGCGCTCACCGCCTGCCAAGTAAGAGCGTTAGCATGAGCATTCGTATCGGTCGTCGTATAATTCAATACGATGCCGATGGAATCCTCCGTCATAATGGTATTTCGAAGAAGACCGCCCCCGCCGGCCTGATCTTCCGTATAATTATAAAAGTTATTCCCTGATCCGCTGTTTGTCGTTTGATTCTGCTGGAACCATTGATTAGCGTCTCCGATTGCCGGCGTGTGACTAAAGGGGTTAAAAAAACAACCCACCCAGTCATGACAATACGCAGGGTCCTGATTCCAGTTATTCGGACCTCCTTCTATAATCATAAAACTGTTACCGATATAGTTCCGATCATTAAATGCGATAAGATCCGTTTGCCCTAGCGCACGACTGATAGCGGTCACGATCAACCCTGGAGTCAAACCCCGTAAAGACTGACCCAAACAACCCGCATCGAAATCGTTGGAGTTAGAAGTATCTCCGGAAATCGTAGGACTACCGCTGCCGGGACTGGACCCCGGACAAACCGAAGAATTCCCCGCCGAGGCAGCGTTCATAATCCAGTTGGCAAAATCGGTTTCGGAGATACCTCCCCCGATATAATTCACGATTTCCCAGGCCAAACCCACGAGCCCGGTTCGCTTAGACAAATCGAATTGACCGCTTAAAAAATCCTGGGTCGTAATGTACAGAGTGTTAGGACCATGGGACGGTCTCAAGGAATGATTAAACGGATCGAAACCCCCTAAATCGATGGACTGAGTGCCTCCACCGCCGATACCGCTTAAAATATTCGTCAATTGAGAATTGACCATCCCCTGCTCGCGAGCCAGAAACGAAGACATAGTCGCAGCGGCATACATGAGAGAGGCTTCAAACGACTGGATCTGACAGGAATCCTGAGAGCCTCCGGTAGAAGGACAGACGATGCAATTCGCATCGCCTTGAGGACAAGAATTCGCGTAATAAAGGCCGGCGATAGCCGAAGGGTTCGTGGAATCCACAACCGCGTTATAGCAGATGTCTCCTGTAGGACAAACGGAAGACGTAAAGAACTTGGATTGGGAAAGATCGAACTGACCCGCGCTACAAACCGCGCCGTTATTTAAGCAAGTCTGAGGATAACTCAAAAGCTTCCCCGTAGTGGAATCGAAGATACCGTACGAAGTCATACCTTGAGTGATAGCAGTCTCGATAGAATTAATCACGTTCTGAAGAGCGACCCCATCCCCGTTCAGAGAGGTGTGGATCGAAATATTCTTGGACGGGTTCGAAGAACAATCTCCGCCGCTCGGACAAGTCGGACTCAAATAACTTTGCGTGGAAGTATCATAACGTAAAGTGATACAAACATCGCCGTGCCTGCAGGAACTCGTAAATTGGCCAGAGGTCACGTCGTACAAATAATCCGCACAGATATCGTTCCCCGTACAAGCCGGAGCCGAAACGTAACCGCCTGCACCCCCGTTCGCTTTGGAATCATAGAGAGCCGACGCGGTATTCCAAAAAAGATCCGTGCTATTCAAGAATTGTTGGTAGCCGTCCATGGTCTGCTTGATCTGATCCTTCACACTCGCTTCATAGGATTGAATCTGTTGCAGATAAGCTTGGTACTGAGCCTCGGTGGAATTGATCTGATTCAGAAGTTTGGCATAATCCCCGTTCAAAGATTGCAAAGCTTGCTGATAATTAAATAAACCGTTTTGAATATTAGAGTTGAATTGACTGTACCATTGCTGCTCCAACTGCTGCAAAGAAATCTGGGAGTTCGCCAAAAGATTCCCGTTACCCGCAAAAACACCGCTTAACGACGGAGATTTACCGGAGATAAAACTCTGAAATTCCGAATCGAAATGATTCTTTAAGGAGGTAACCTGCGCCTCATTACCGGAATAGAACGTATCGATGAATTGATTTCTCTCCAGTTGAATGGAACGTTCCGCATCCACCTGCCATTGAGTCAATAAGGACGAAGCCTGGCTTTCCAGCGCGTCGTATACGTAATTCTTATAATCCTGAACGCTCATAAAGCTGTCTTGCGAATTGATTTTACTCACCGAGGAAGAAATCTGCATCTGGATTTCAGCCTGCCACTCCGATTGCAAAACAGCATAGCTTTGCAACATAACGGCATCCCAATTGGAAATATTATGGGAACCGTTTGCAACCGAATACGATTGCTGCAATTGCGAACTCCAATTCTGCCAATTATAGACCTGAGGATTCAATTGGGGAACTCCCGCAGGCTGGGGAAAGACGGAGTCCAATGAAACGAAAAAACAAAGTAAAAAGAAAACTACCTGAGATCTCATTGAAACTCCTATGGAAGAGAAATTTTTATTCCATTTTAGGATATTTTGAATAATTTTCAAGATCGAATTCATTCGTTCTAAACTCCCCGGCACAAAAACCCTTAAACCGCAACCAAAGGGCTTAAAAATACTGTTGGACGCCAAAGACCGCCAAAGCAAAATATATTGCAAGAGCATGAACATATAGCGAAACTGTGTCAAGGCTCACCATTCTTATCAAATAGGCAATTAAAAATTAAATTTTTATCAAAATGCTAAAACTAAAAATAACGGGCCGCCTGAGATAACTTGTGCGCGATAAGCTCCGGCATTTGCGTAATCGGTTTCTAGAGATGAGATGGAATTCGAGGTTTTGTTAAAGAATATGGACGCTGAACACCGGTACTCGGGAGTTTCAGAGGACGGATAATATGAATTCGCTCCAAATTCGTTAGCAAGGAAGTTTTTCCTTCAAGCCGCAATATTCTTCATTGCGAAAAGAAGTTCTCTCGCAATCGTTTTACAAGTTTCTAAATATGTCTCAAGAACTTTAGGCATGCCATCGGAGGATTTAGGATCAGGATAAGGGAGGCTAATCCTAGCTTTGGCTCCTATGACAAAAGGACAAGCCTCATCAGCCGAAGAACAGACCATTACTGCTATAAACTTTTTACTAGGATTTACGACGTTGGAATATAATTTTGAAAAAGCAAGGATAGGGATGCTATTTTCTTTATAAGAAACCCAGTACCTTGGGTTATCGTTCGAATTCTTTTCCTTCTCCACTTTAAACCCTATTTCCAATAGAGCTTCGACAGAGTTTGGATGGAAAGCGGTGACTTCCGTACCTCCCGAATAGGATCCTATACCCGAAATCCCAAGATATTCAGCACAGACTAAAGCGAACATTTGGGCAATTTGGCTACGGCGCGAATTGTGAGAACAAACAAAGATCGTCTCCGAATAATCTTGCTCGTTCTTTATTTCTCTTATCGATTTTGAAAATTGAAGTAATATTTCCTTT